>NZ_JBFEGN010000089.1:0-13955 GCF_047228825.1 Siminovitchia jepli | reverse complement strand
AAAAATAAACATAGCAGTACTTTTTTTCATCTGGGATAAGATTAAATTTTTATAAAGAGCAATTATGAAATTGATTCAAAGAATTGAATTTTTTAGACTGGACCGCTGTTATAATCTATTTAAAAAGCTTGTTATCAGGAAGTGTAGAATTGGTTAAATTCAGTACATGCAATGCATCCTAACTTAGGACAAGAGACGATCATGTACAAACACAAATCGAAATCAACTAATCATGCCAAGGAGAATTTTTCCCCGATGGCTATCAATGAAACTCAAACAATCGTTGGTAGTCTTATCCTAGCTCTTTTCCTGGTCGAAAAGGAGATGAATATATTAAAGGATCAGGCTAAATTATATAAGGCAATAAGGCGTTATCTATTCGAACTGCACTTGGGAAACCCCCATCAAAAAACCTCCGAATCTAAATAATGAAGAAACAGTCGAAAAGATGACAAAAAGTATGTATCTGAAAACTATCATAAGCTCACCCTCTTTTTCCGATGGAGTGCTCTTTTATATTTTATCCATGACACACTTTCGGAAACGACCCCTCCATCATTCATCACGGAGCACAAACAAAATCCCTCTCAGAAGATTGGAAAAAGGCTGGGCCTTCCGATAACGATCATTGGTACTGGTTATTCAAACTATTTCGATACCTCCGACATGTAACTTTTGTAAAGGGATGGTAACCCGGTCAGGGAACTCTGTTGATTGATGCAACCTGTTTCCGGGCAAGCATTCCTTATCCGTTAGATCTCGGTCTGTTGGTACACATAAAAGTATGAAGCAATGATTGATACATTTGTATGAGCCTTGCTTTAGCATGAGAAACAGAGAACCGTGCACCTACCGGAAGAAAGATCGTAAGGTTTATCTTTCCGTGGCAGGATAAAGGTATTCTAGAAAGAAAGCAGCCAGCAACTCCCAAAAACCGTCTTGGAGATTCATAAAAAGACTCATTCTTTCTATTCTACATATTCTTTTATTGCCTCTTTCCAACGGATATATCCTTTACCTGTCAAATGGATTCCATCGACCGTATATTTGTCGGGCAGCTGATCGTTTTTGGAAAAAGCGGAATAGAGGTCAATATATTGTACACCGCTGCTTTTTGCTAATCCCCGCAGTTCTTTGTTCATTGTTTTAATCTTATCGTTGCTTAAGATTTTTCCATACTTTTTTTCATTGACAGGAAGCAAACTTTGTATAAATATTTCGGTTTTTGGTGAACCGGATTGTATTCTTTTTATGATTTTTGAGTAATTATGGATCGTTTCAGAAATGCTTCTTTGACTCTTCAGGTCATTAATCCCAATAAGAATAAAGATTTTTTGGGGCTTCCCTTCTATCACTTTATCTAATCGTTTGAGAAGGCCTGCTGTTGTATCGTGGCCGATTCCGCGATTGATTGCATTTTTACCCGGAAAGAGCTCGCTCCATTCCGCTCTAAAAGTGAGACTGTCTCCCAAGAATACGATCGAGTCAGGTGAAATGGAGAGCTCATTAAATAAAGTTGTTCTTTCGTAGTAATGAAAGCCTATCCTTTTGATGGCATCCGACTGCTTATTTCCCGCGTTCACTTTATTCATCCCGTCAAACTTAATGAACGCAAATCCGGTTAAGATGATAAATACCAAGTTCATTCCGACGGATATGAAAAGAATACGCTTTAGTAATTTATTCATGATGCACCTCTGTCATGTTAATGTTATAAGGGTATCACAAATTAGCGGAAATTTGTTACATAAATTTCATCAATGTAACAAAATTATTACAAAAAATCGGTTTTCCATCCACTAATAATGCTCCATATAGGATAGGTATAGGTTTAATATGTTTTAAATGGCCAAATAGAAGAAGAGCTGTGCTGGACGATTGGGCCAAGTGAAAAGATTGAATGTTTCCTCTTATATTTACCCTAAATAGAAGAAGAATTTCAGGACTCGGAACGTGTTTTTTCCCAGGTTTTGGATCGTATTTTTAAAAGACAGGACAGTAAAGGTCCCTTAACGGCTCGTATTTCGATAAGATTGGACAGTAAAAACCCCATACCGGCTCGTATTTTGAAAAAAACGGACAGAAAAAGTAACCCCTCGGCTCGTATTCATCCTAAACAGACAGTTGGAGCTGATCGCGTTTAACGCCTCTCGAAAGGCTAGTTATACTAGAAGCGGGAAAAGCTAAAAGCGGATCCATACGGCCGTTAAGAATCCGCCAGGAAAGGAAGGCAGAAGGCATGGGAAGTTCCGCTGTTTTGGCTTTTGTCAGTGCTTAATTAAAAGATGAAATATTTGCATCGGAAGGAATCTATGTACCGTATAAGCATTATGGGTTTTTGCTTCACTTTTCAGTATTGCAGTACTTTATTTTTACCGTCCGAAATATTCATTTTTCAACTCGGAGATTCGACTCTATAATGATATAATAGGGTACGGAATTGGAGAATGGAGGACATTGACGTGTATGATGTCAGGAAATGGCGCCATGTGTTTAAACTGGACCCGAATAAGGAATTATCGCCTGGCGATTTGGAAAAAGTATGCGAGTCCGGTACCGATGCCATTATGATTGGCGGCACGGACGGGGTGACGCTTGACAATGTACTTGAGCTTATGGCCAAAGTGCGGCGGTTTACCGTGCCTTGCGTGCTGGAAGTGAGCAATCTCGAATCGATTACGCCAGGATTTGACATATATTTTATCCCGACTGTTTTAAACAGCCGCGATGTGCGCTGGGTCACCGGCCTGCATAGAGAAGCCATGAAAGAGTATGGTGCGCTCATGGATTGGGAGGAAGTGTGCGTTGAAGGCTATTGTATTTTAAATGCGGATTGCAAGGCTGCCAAATTGACGGACGCAAATACAAATCTTTCGGTGGAAGACGTGGCGGCCTACGCCATGATGGCAGAAAAAATGTTTCGTATGCCGATATTCTATTTGGAGTATAGTGGTACATATGGAGAACCCGCGCTTGTACGGGCAGTAAAAGAAGAGCTTTCCGTGACGACGTTATTTTACGGAGGAGGCATTTCGACAGCCTGGCAGGCGGCGGAAATGGGCGCGTATGCTGATGTAATCGTCGTCGGAAATGCCGTTTACGATAATTTGAAAGAAGCGCTGAAAACAGTACGGGCCGTAAAATAAACATGTTATAATAAGAACGGGTGTTCTTGAAAAGGTGGTGGTTCTTGTGCAATTTTTAACAGAAAATCTGTTGGAAGGATTGAATCCAAAGCAAATAGAGGCCGTTAAAACGACCGAAGGGCCGCTGCTGATCATGGCCGGGGCCGGAAGCGGAAAAACGCGGGTTCTGACACACCGTGTGGCCTATTTAATGGTGGAAAAAGGGGTCAATCCGTACAATATTTTGGCGATTACGTTTACGAATAAAGCTGCAAGAGAAATGAAAGAGCGGATTGGCGCCATTATGGGAGAATCGGCACAGAATGTATGGATCTCAACGTTCCATTCAATGTGTGTCCGGATGCTGCGGCGTGACATTGACCGGCTCGGCTACAACCGCAATTTTACGATTTTGGATACGACCGACCAGCTTTCCGTCATCAAAAATATTTTAAAAGAGTTAAATATCGATTCGAAAAAGTTTGATCCAAGGGCGATCCTCGGCGCAATCAGCAATGCGAAAAATGAACTCGTGGATGCGGATGAATATGAAAAATCTGCAGCCGGATACTATGAAAAAGTGGTCAGCGATGTGTATAAGGAATACCAGCGCCGTTTAAGAAGAAATTCCGCCCTTGATTTTGATGATCTGATCATGGTGACGATCCAGCTTTTTGAAAGAGTGCCTGAAGTATTGGAATACTATCAAAGAAAGTTTCATTATATTCATGTCGATGAATACCAGGATACGAACAGGGCGCAATATACGCTTGTCAAACTGCTCGCTGCCCGTTTTAAAAACTTGTGTGTGGTAGGGGATTCCGACCAGTCGATATATAGATGGCGCGGTGCGGATATCGCCAATATTTTGTCGTTTGAAAAAGACTACCCGAACGCAAACGTCATTTTACTTGAGCAAAATTATCGGTCCACGAAGAAGATTTTGGAAGCAGCCAATGAAGTGATTAAAAATAATGTTAACCGCAAACCGAAAAATTTGTGGACGGATAATGATGATGGAAAAGCAATTGTCTATTACCGTGCGGAGGGTGAAAAAACAGAGGCCCAATTTGTGGCCGGAAAAATCAAGGAACTGACAGAAGCAGGCAAGCGTTCCCGGTCGGATATCGCGATTTTGTATCGGACAAACGCCCAATCCCGTGTGATGGAGGAAGTTTTGATAAAATCAAACATTCCATACAATATCGTCGGCGGAACGAAGTTCTATGACCGGAAAGAAATTAAAGACTTGCTCGCGTATTTGCGCCTGATCGCCAATCCCGACGATGATGTCAGCTTCCAGCGCATTATCAACGTACCAAAACGGGGGATTGGCGCCAGCTCCGTTGACAAGATTTCGGCATACGCGAATGAACGGGATCTATCCATGTTTGAGTCACTCGGTGAAGCCGATTTTATCGGATTGAGCGGAAGAGCTGCCAACTCGGCAGCCGCCTTTTATGAACTCATCAAAAATTTTGCCCAAATGCAGGAATTTTTGTCAGTAACGGAACTGGTTGAAGAAGTCATTGAAAAATCCGGGTACAGGGACATGCTGAAAGCCGAAAAATCATTGGAAGCAGAAAGCCGCCTGGAAAATATCGAGGAATTCTTGTCTGTTACAAAAAGTTTTGAAGCTCAAAATGATGATAAAAGCCTGGTTGCTTTTTTAACGGACTTGGCACTTGTTGCGGATATCGACCAGCTGGACAATGAAGGTGCCGCTTCTGACGCTGTCACTCTCATGACACTCCACTCGGCGAAAGGATTGGAGTTTCCCATCGTATTTTTGATCGGCATGGAAGAAGGCATTTTTCCCCACAACCGCTCCTTGATAGACGAAGAGGAGATGGAGGAAGAACGCCGGCTTGCCTATGTCGGTATTACACGGGCCGAAGAGGAACTTTATTTGACAAACGCCGAAATGCGCACCCTTTACGGGCGCACGAATATGAATCCGGCCTCCCGTTTTATCGACGAAATCCCGGATGAATTATTGGAAACAATTGTTGAAGTGGACACAAGAAGGATTTCTTTCGGGTTTGAACCGGGCAAAAAAGCCTATAAGCAGGCCACAAGGCCGGAACCGGCTTCCCGGGAAGAACAAATACAATGGAAAGTCGGCGATAAAGCCGAACATAAAAAATGGGGAGTCGGCACAGTTGTGAGCATTAAAAATGAAAATGCCAGTGTAGAACTGGACATCGCATTTCCGAGCCCAACCGGCATTAAGCGCCTGCTGGCCGAATTTGCCCCGATCAAGAAAGTGTAATGGCACACGAAAAGAGGTGCCTGTCCGGTTATTGTAAAAACGCTGTTAGAAAGGGCTGTTGACATGGACCGTGGAACTGCTGCCAAACGGATTAAGGAACTCCACAATTTATTAAATCAATACAATTACGAGTACTATGTTTTGGATAATCCGTCTGTCCCGGACGCGGAATATGACCGGCTCATGAACGAATTGATCGAGATTGAACAAAAATTCCCCGATCTTGTGGTTCCGGAGTCGCCAACACAGCGCGTGGGCGGTGAAGCACTCTCCGCGTTTGAAAAGGTGGAGCATGAATCGCCGATGCTGAGTCTCGCCAATGCGTTCAGTGAGGCGGATTTGCGGGATTTCGACCGCCGCGTCCGCCAGGCGATCGGCGAACATTATGCATATGTGTGCGAGCTGAAAATAGACGGTCTTGCTGTATCACTGCGTTATGAAGACGGGCTGTTCGTCATGGGATCGACAAGGGGTGACGGGATGGTTGGCGAAAACATTACGGCCAATTTAAAAACGATCCGCTCCATTCCGCTCAGGTTGAATGAAAATTTGAATTTTGAAGTACGCGGGGAAGCTTACATGCCGAGAAAATCATTTGAGCAATTAAATAAAATGCGGGCACAAAAAGGCGAAATGCTGTTTGCCAACCCAAGAAACGCAGCAGCAGGCTCTTTGCGCCAGCTCGATCCAAGAATAGCGGCCTCCCGCCATCTGGATATTTTTCTATACGGCATCGGGGAAGCCGGCACTCTTGACATCTCGACTCACAGCGAATCTTTGGAGCTGCTTTCCCGCCTCGGCTTGAAAGTGAACAAGGAATGGAAAAAATGTCTCAATATAAATGAAGTAATCGAATATGTCAGTTCCTGGACCGAAAGGCGGTCTTCCCTTGATTACGATATTGACGGAATTGTGATCAAAGTAGACTCCCTGAAGCAGCAAGAGCAGCTTGGAAGGACGGCCAAGTCGCCGCGCTGGGCGATTGCTTACAAATTCCCTGCTGAGGAGGTCGTTACGAAACTGACCAATATTGAATTGAGTGTCGGCAGAACGGGCGTCGTGACCCCGACCGCCATATTGGAACCTGTCCAGGTGGCAGGCACAACCGTCCAGCGTGCTTCACTTCATAACGAAGATCTAATCCGCGAAAAAGATATTATGATCGGTGATTGGGTAGTGGTCAAAAAAGCGGGCGACATTATTCCGGAAGTTGTCAACGTATTAACCGAAAGAAGAACAGGCGAAGAGACCGTTTTCCATATGCCGGCGCAATGCCCGGAATGCGGGAGTGACCTCGTACGCCTGGAAGGCGAGGTGGCCCTTCGCTGCATCAACCCGAAATGCCCGGCCCATATCAGGGAAAGCCTCATTCATTTCGTCTCCAGAAATGCGATGAATATTGAAGGGCTCGGAGAAAAGGTCATTGGACAATTATTTTTACGCGGCCTGGTAAAAGATGCCGCAGATCTTTACTTTTTGGAAAAAGAAGAGCTTTTAAAGCTTGAACGAATGGGTGAAAAGTCCGTTAACAATCTGCTTGAAGCGATTGAAAAATCAAAGAGCAATTCATTGGAAAAGCTGTTATTCGGCCTTGGTATCCGCCATGTCGGCGAAAAAGCGGCAAAAATTTTATCCGAGCATTACGGAACGATGGATCAACTGATGAAAGCGACAGATGAGGAATTGCAGTCGATCCCTGAAATCGGAGAGAAAATGTCGGATTCGATCGTAACTTATTTTGATAATGAAGAAGTAAAACAACTGATTGATGAATTGAAAGCTGCCGGTGTGAACATGGTTTATCGCGGGCCGCGCCAGGCTGCACAAAGCAATGTCGAATCGGTTTTTGCCGGGAAAACCATTGTACTGACAGGAAAACTGGAGAAATTGACACGCGGAGAGGCAAAGAAAAAGATCGAAATGCTCGGCGGAAATGTCACCGGCAGCGTAAGCAGGAAAACAGACCTGGTCATTGCCGGCGAGGATGCCGGATCAAAACTGGCAAAAGCCCAGGAGCTGGGCATCGACATTTGGGACGAGGAAAAATTTTTGGAACAACTTGAACACTAAAGGTGGAAAATGAGAAATGAAAAAATGGTTTTCACTTCTATTGGCAGGTATATTGCTGACTGGCTGTGCCCCCGGTTTTAGTAAGGATGCGGAAGTTGCCCAAAAGGGGGATGCAAAAAAAGAGGCTTCCATCATCCCGAATTATCAAATGTCCGATTCATACCGGACCATTTTGCCCTTTGAACCGAGCAAGGCAAGAGGGTTGGTCGTGTCGAATTTAAATTCCCGCTACGACATTAATGAATTCGAGAACGGTTTGATGAGGGTCGCCAAGGAGGAATTTTCTCCGGATAAGTATGTATTCCAGGAAGGGCAGCATCTGGACAAGGATACAGTAAGCCTGTGGCTGAATCGCAAATTCACGAAAGAACAGCTGAAGGAACGCGGCCTGAAAGAAGAGCAAAACATAGGCTTGAATCCGTTAAATGACGGCAAAGGGTCCATCGAGGAACAAAATGAGAGAAACCCGATTTATTTAGCCCATATTTTAGAGCACAATTATTTGATCAAAAACGACAAATCGGTCAAATTGAGCGGTGTTGTTGTCGGGCTTGCCCTCAATTCTGTCCATTACTATCAAAAAGAAAAATATGGGGCGACGTTTGAGCAGGAGATTACCCGCGAAAAAATGACCCAGGAAGGGAAGAAAATAGCAGAAGAAGTTGTTAAACGGATGCGGAATATGAAAGGGCTGGGGAATGTTCCGATTATCGTGGCGCTTTTTGAGCAAAAAGGCAAAAACGCGGTTGTTCCCGGAAACTTTTTTGCCTATGCAAAGGCTGGGGAAGGCAGTGCCACTTTGGGCGAGTGGAAAGATATCAAGGAAAAATACGTCCTTTTTCCATCCGAAGAAGCCGAGAAAAATCACCGGGACGATCTTCCCGATTATTTACGGTTTAAAGATGACATAGAGAAGTATTTTCCAAACTATAACGGAGTCATCGGAAAGGCTTTTTACAAAGACAGCCAGCTTGTCGATTTGAAGATTGAAATTCCGATTCAAATGTTTGGTAAAGCTGAAATTATCGGATTTACCCAATGGGCGGCTTCGCTCGTCATGGACCATTTCTCCGATCATGTAAACGTAGAAGTGGACATTACATCGGTGAACGGCGCCGAAGCGCTGATCGTCAAAAAAGCGGGGGAAAAAGAACCGTTTGTGCATGTTTATTAAGGAGGGGCAAATGCGGTGAAAGGCTGATCCCGCTTGCCCGATCCAAACTTTTTTTGATATGATCAATAGTATTGCAAGGGGTCCGAAAACATACCGGAGGTGGAAAAAAGTGTCTGGAATTTCAAAAGAACAAGTGTATCACATCGCAAATTTGGCCCGTTTGGAAATAAATGAGGAAGAAGCGGCTCAGTTTACGAACGAACTGGATCAAATTTTGCAAATGGCGGAGGTATTGGATGAACTCGATACCGCCAATATTGAACCGACTTCGCATGTATTTGACCAAAAAAATGTCATGCGTGAAGATGTACCGGAAAAAGGACTTTCACTCGAAGAAGTAATGAAAAATGTTCCGGAACATGAAGGCGGCCATATTAAAGTACCGGCGATTTTGGAATAAGGAGGGAAACCCATGTCTATATTCGATCAAAAGATAAAAGATGTCCATGAGCTTTTACATAAAAAAGAAATATCCGTTTCCGACCTTGTTGAGGAGTCTTTCAAGCGGATCAACGAGGTGGAAGATAAGGTGAAAGCATTCATCACCGTAGATGAAGAAAAGGTTCGGCAGCAGGCAAAAGAGCTGGACGGAAAAATCGGGTCAGAAGCAAGCGGCCAGCCGCTTTTCGGCATTCCGTCCGGCATCAAGGATAATATCGTTACAAAAAATCTCGTGACAACGTGCGCCAGTAAAATGCTCGAAAACTTTGATCCTATTTATGACGCCACTGTCATGGAAAAATTGAATGAGAAAGGCGCTGTTACCATCGGCAAAACGAATATGGATGAATTCGCCATGGGTTCAACAACAGAAACATCGGCTTTTCATCCAACGTTCAACCCGTGGAAATCAGACCACGTCCCGGGAGGTTCATCCGGCGGTTCGGCAGCAGCGGTGGCAGCAGGCGAAATCATGTTTGCGCTTGGAAGCGACACAGGCGGTTCGATTCGCCAGCCGGCGGCTTTTTGCGGCGTCGTCGGATTAAAACCTACATACGGGCGGGTTTCCAGATCGGGACTCGTTGCATTTGCTTCTTCTTTGGACCAAATCGGCCCGATTACGAGGAACGTAGAAGACAACGCGATCGTTATGGAAGCCATTGCCGGCCATGACCATCGGGATTCCACTTCCATTGAAAAGGAAGTTCCTGGTTATACGGCAGCGCTGACCGGTGATATAAAAGGCTTGAAAATAGCTGTTCCAAAAGAATATCTGGGTGACGGAGTAAGTGAAGCATCAAGGGAATCCGTTTTGGCGGCTTTGAAAGTATTGGAGGGCCTCGGGGCGACTTGGGAAGAAGTGTCTCTTCCGCATTCAAAATACGGGGTAGCTACTTATTATATCCTTACTTCCTCTGAAGCATCATCAAACCTGGCCCGGTTTGACGGGGTTCGTTACGGATACAGAACGCCTGATCCGGAGAGCTTGATCGACTTATACAAGAAAACCCGTTCCGAAGGATTTGGCGATGAAGTCAAACGCCGGATCATGCTGGGAACTTTTGCACTTAGCGCCGGCTATTACGACGCCTATTACAAAAAAGCACAGCAAGTGCGTACCTTGATCAAGCAAGACTTTGACAATATTTTCTCTGAATATGACGTCATTATCGGTCCGACAACCCCGACACCCGCTTATAAAATGGGCGAAGTGATCGACGATTTGTTGACGATGTATGCCGGTGACCTATTGACGATTCCGGTGAACCTGGCTGGCGTTCCGGCAATTTCCGTTCCATGCGGCTTTACAAACGGATTGCCTTTAGGCCTGCAGATCATCGGAAATTATTTTGATGAAAAAACGATTTACCGCGTGGCTCACGCGTTCGAACAAGCGACAGACTATCATCAGCAAAAACCACAATTGTAAGGGGTGAAAATGAAATGAACTTTGAAACGGTAATTGGTCTTGAAGTACACGTCGAGTTAAAAACAGATTCCAAAATATTTTCGCCTGCGCCAAATCATTTCGGGGCCGAGCCCAATGCGAACACATCGATTATTGACCTGGCGTATCCGGGCGTGCTGCCCGTTTTAAATAAAAAAGCGGTAGAATACGGCATGAAAGCGGCCATGGCGCTGAATTGCGAAATTGCCACAGTCACCAAATTTGACAGGAAAAACTATTTTTACCCCGACAATCCCAAGGCTTACCAAATTTCCCAGCTGGATCAGCCGATCGGAGAAAACGGATGGATTGAAATAGAAGTGAATGGCAACAAGAAAAAAATTCGCATTAACCGCGTACACCTGGAAGAAGATGCGGGCAAATTGACGCATACAAACATGGGCTACTCCCTTGTTGACTTAAACCGTGCCGGCACCCCGCTCATCGAAATCGTGTCCGAAGCGGATATGCGCAGCCCGGAAGAAGCATACGCCTACTTGGAAAAATTAAAATCAATCATCCAATATACGGGTGTTTCCGACTGTAAAATGGAAGAAGGCTCCCTTCGCTGCGACGCCAATATCTCCCTTCGTCCGGTCGGACAAGAAGAGTTTGGCACGAAAACCGAGCTGAAAAACTTGAACTCCTTTAATTTTGTGCGCAGAGGCCTTGAGTTTGAAGAAAAGCGCCAGGAGAAAGTGCTGCTCTCAGGGGGCGTCATTTTACAAGAAACCCGCCGCTACGATGAATCCACCGGGGAAACGATTCTCATGCGCGTCAAGGAAACAGCCGATGATTACCGTTATTTCCCTGAGCCGGACCTGGTCCAGCTCCATATTGACGATGAATGGAAAAACCGTGTCCGTTCCGAAATACCAGAGCTCCCGGATGCCCGTAAACAGCGCTATGTTGAAGAACTCGGACTCCCGGAGTACGATGCGATGGTATTGACGCTTACGAAGGAAATGTCCGATTTCTTTGAAGCGGCGATCGCGGCCGGTGCAGACGCAAAACAAGCCTCCAACTGGCTTATGGGTGAGGTATCCGCCTATTTGAACGCCGAGCAGAAGGAGCTTCATGATGTCGCCCTTACACCTGAAGGGCTTGCAGGCTTGATCAAGCTGATAGAAAACGGAACGATCTCCTCCAAAATTGCGAAAAAAGTCTTCCGGGAACTTGTTGAAAAGGGTGGCGATCCGGAAACAATCGTCAAAGAAAAAGGCCTTGTTCAAATCTCCGATGAAGGTGCCCTTTTAAAAATCATTGGCGAAGTCCTCGATAACAACGAGCAATCGATCGAAGACTACAAAAACGGAAAAGACCGGGCACTCGGCTTTTTGGTGGGCCAAGTCATGAAAGCCACAAAAGGCCAGGCCAACCCGCCGCTTGTCAACAAACTGCTTAAACAAGAGATTGACAAAAGGTGAAAAACAGGAGCACTTCAGACATGTTTGTCAGAAGTACTTTATTTATTGGGGCGTCCAAAAGTGATTTTTCGACTTTTGGACGCCCCTTTTCTATTCAGGAATGTGGATATAAAGCCTTCTTGATTTTTGAATAGCATAGGATTTGCCCTTTTTGAACAGCCCCGCTTTATTTATTGTTAAGATGAATGAAAAAAGGAAAGAAAGCACAAGTTTCCCCATGCAATATTAGAATGAAAAAGCATCTGCTTTGTTCAGCTCCAGTACCTGGCTCCTCGACGTTACTGGCCGCTTCCCTGTTCGCTTACGAACTGTCTCCTTGGGAATCGTCTTGTTTGTCCGCGGGTTTGCGATGTGCTTTTCTTGTTAGTTCCGATCACGCAGAAGGTTCTTGTGACCGTAAAGGATGAAAACTCGTCTAATGGCTCACGTAGAATGGTTCTAAGTGACCAAAGGGTAAAACCCGTCGCTTCGGTCATATAGAGTGATACTAGGAGCCTGAAGAAGGTTGGTGGTTGTATTTGGTTTTATTTGTTTGTTCCCTCGGCGTTTCAAAAAAATGAAAGGTAACAAATGAGGGGGTCTTTTGTCTCTATCCATCTATGATGCGATCTTTACAAAGGTATCTACTAGTTCAAAGAGACTGTCTGCACCGCATTAACATCTCCAGGGCAATATTTTGCTCGCCCGGGAGATTTTTTTTAGGGATAAAATCTCTATTCACAGCCATCAATTTCCAAAAAAAGTGCAGATAATATTAGGATTAATGCTTTATTATCACATCTTTTAACCCATTTGAATTTGGGAAAAAGAGTTCCTTTCCACAAAATTCGTTTAAAAAGAAACAAAAATATCGGTAATATCTAGCAAAATATTAAATATTTGACATGATAACTGGTTATTTTAGGATAAAAGTATGGTAGGATAAAAGTACGACGGGATAAAAGTTTGATTTTATATAAAAGTTGAATATAAAGGTTCTGGCTCCTTCTTTAAAGGGTATTAAGAAAAAGACTTTCTTGGGAGGATGAGAGAATTATGTCTAAACATAAGACAGAAAGAATTTCCAGCCTTCGTTCATCGGGTTCTTTTTGATGTGGGAATCAGTTTACCATGCCACTTACATATTAAATCCGAAAAAGCGAAACCTTTTCGGCGCTAAAAAAGTTTTTTACCGAAGAGATCGGCCATCTCTTATTTCAAATTCAGCCCAAATGTACATGGAAATGGCGAAGAAATAATGTCCTCTCGCCATGGTGCGGAAAATCAGGGTCAATGTGAGATATTGACTGAACACAAGAGCAGAGAAAACCATTAACCACCTTTGTGCCAATCCATACACCATTAAATAAAGGAGAGATAAAATGAAAAAACAGCTGATAATTATTCCGGGATTGTGTTTTGCTGCTTTATCAACAACCGCTTTTGAAGAGGCTGTTCAGGCCGCAGAGCAAAAGCCCCAATTTGAAAGTAAATATGTCTCAGTGAATCCCGGTTCGGCCCTCCATCTGAGAAGTACGCCGTCAACGGCCGGAGAGGTCATCGGCAAATTATCCAAAGGTACGCAGGTGACCGTTTTGTCGGAGTCAAACGGGTGGTCGAAAATCACGGCGGGCGGCAAGACGGGCTATGTAAGCAGCCAATATTTATCCGGCAAGCCGGCCTCCCCAACGTCCGCCAAACCGAGCCCGCCTTCACCGGTTAAAACTGCGACGAAATATGTCTCAGTGAATCCCGGGTCGGCCCTCCATCTAAGAAGTACGCCGTCAACGGTCGGAGCGGTCGTCGGCAAATTATCCAGAGGTACGCAAGTGACCGTTTTGTCGGAATCAAACGGCTGGTCGAAAATTACAGCGAACGGCAAAACCGGGTATGTAAGCAGCCAATATTTGTCCGGCAAGCCGGCTTCATCAACGTCCGCCAAACCGGATGCTTCATCACCGGCTCAGGGAACGACGAAGTATGTGTCTGTGAACCCCGGCTCAACCCTTAATTTAAGAAG
>NZ_JBFEGN010000088.1:0-14120 GCF_047228825.1 Siminovitchia jepli | reverse complement strand
TCATTTCGTAAGAGCAAACCCCACTTAGGCCTCAAATGAGAGGAACAACTATTCGCCCACAAACATTTTACTCATACCCCTGTTTTTTTATGAAAATGAATCCATAAAAAGGTCGGTTATTTATTATGCGACTATATTTTTTCGTGTTGAAGCTAATCCATATTGACCAAATTTTCTTTGTGATGTAAAATTAGGAAAATTGTATTGCTTTCAGAAATAGGACAAACAGCCTATAAAAATCTTCGGTTTACTAAAGTTCTTGTTTGGGAGGTTCATATGAGCTTTATAGCACATATTCGTAAAAGCGACGGTTGCATTCAAACGGTGGAGGAACATTTACTTGAAGTTAAAGAACTAGCGGAAAAATTTGGCGAAAAGATAGGTGTAAAACATATTGCCGGTTTAGCGGGAATGCTTCATGACATGGGGAAATTTACTGAGGAATTTTGTAATTACATACAAGTGGCTGTACATAATCCCGATGAGGCTCCGGCACGGGGAACGGTAGATCATTCCACTGCAGGCGGAAAGCTTTTATATAATCAGTACCATTCGGGAAAAATTGAGGAATTTCCTGGCAGGTTAGCTGAAATTGTTGGGAATGCAATTATCTCACATCATTCATATTTAAAAGACTATCTGAATGAAAACCTGGAATCCCCTTACTTGAAGAGAGTCACTAAAGAAGATTTATCCGAATTTGAACAGGCAAAAGATAGATTTTTCCAAAATGTCATTTCGGAAAAAGATTTTGCAGACTATGTCAAAAAGGCCGCTGAAGAGTTAAAGTCTTTCCTTATAAAGGATCGAACAAAAACAACTGAACAAAAATGCATGTTTTTAACGAAATTCATTTTTAGCGCACTTATTGATGCAGATCGCACGAATACTAGATTGTTTGAAGAAGATAAACCGTATCAACCTCCAAAAAATCACAAATTTCTATTTGAGAAATATTATAGTAGGTTAATGGAGCACATTCATTTTTTACAAAATCGAGGAGATGCTGATTCTCCCATCAATATTCTCCGCAAAGAAATGTCAGACCAATGTGACAGCTTTGCCGAAAGGCCTTCGGGTATTTATACATTATCCATTCCCACGGGAGGCGGCAAAACGCTTGCCAGTTTGAGGTACGCGCTGAAACATGCGCAGTTATATGATAAAAAGCACATTATTTATGTAGTACCTTATACAACCATTATCGAACAAAATGCTGAAGAAATCAGAAACATATTACAAGATGAAGCCAATATACTCGAACACCATTCAAATGTTGTTATGGATGAAGAAGAAAATGACAATGACGAAAATCATGACGGCATAATGAGTATAAAAGAAAAATTGAAACTGGCAAAGGACAACTGGGATGCTCCCATTATTTTTACAACGATGGTTCAATTTCTGAATACGTTTTATGCAAAAGGAAGCCGTAATATTCGCAGGCTCCATAATTTAAGTGAATCGGTGATTATTTTTGATGAAGTACAAAAAGTGCCGACTGCTTGTGTATCATTATTCAATAGTGCACTCAACTTTTTAAAATCATATGGAAAAAGCAGCTTGATTCTTTGTACAGCCACTCAGCCGGCACTAGATTTTGTCGAAAACAAATTGGAAATTGATGCTGATGCTGAGATGATTCATAACCTTAATGAAGTTATAGAGGCGTTTAAACGAGTTGAAATTGTAGATTTGGCGACAAATAAAATTTTTACAAATGAAAAGTTGGTCAACTTTATTGTAAAAACTATTAAAATAAATAGTAGCATTTTGGTCATTTTGAACACAAAGGCAGTTGTGAAGGATTTATACGAAAAATTGATCGCAAAACTAAATAATATTCCTGTTTATCATTTAAGCACTTCAATGTGTGCGGCACACCGAAAAGATATTTTGGATGAAGTCAAACAGCATTTAACTAAAAAAGAAAAAGTCATTTGTGTCAGCACTCAGCTAATAGAAGCAGGTGTTGATATCAGCTTTCAATGTGTCATTCGTTCCTTGGCAGGTTTGGATTCTATCGCTCAGGCCGCAGGTCGATGCAATCGCCACGGAAAGATGGGAATTCAGAAAGTATTTGTCATAAATCATGTTGAGGAGAATTTAAATAAACTCCCAGAAATAAAAAAAGGAAAAGAAATCACCAAAAAAATATTGCAAGATCTAAAAATTGACCCCAACAGTCATGGAGGCCATCTGCTTTCACAGGAAGCTATGACCCGTTATTTTCAGGAGTTTTATTCGGAGTTCTCCACGAATTTAAATTACTATGTAAAAAAGTTGGGCCAAAATATGACCGATCTGCTCATGCAAAAAAGAAAGGATAACGCATATTGTATAGCCTATACACTGCGAAAGAAAAATGGAGTACCACTATTTCTCGTTAATAGTTACGGGAGTGCAGCGGAGCATTTTCAAGTAATTGATCAGCCCACTACATCTGTAATTGTTCCCTACAAAGGCGGCAAAGAAGTGATTGCGGACCTCAATGGCAGCCAGACACTTGAGAGTTTGGGAAGTTGTTTTAAGAAAGCGCAGCAGTATACAGTTAACATATATACATACGAAAAAGATCAACTTATAAAAAACGGCAATATCAAAGCGGCTTTTGACGGAAAAATGCTCATGCTAACTGAAGGGGCATATAGTGAAGAATACGGTATAGACATAGAAGGTGAAAGCGGTTTTTCATTAGAACTAATATAAAAACCTATCCAATATCGGATAGGCTTTTATAATCATATAATATACATTTCAATCCACGCTAATAAATAGCGACAAAAACTTTAACCAAAATTATAACATAGGAAAAATGAATATTTTTTATTCGTATAATATATAATTATTGACTTTCCCCTTGGAAAAAGTTACTATGTAAGTGAAAGGTTATTGTGATAGGAGGTGAGAATATGCGTAACTCGGTGGAGTTTAAAGTTTTTGGCTCCTATGCACTATTTACCGATCCGCTCACAAAGCTGGGCGGTGAAAAGATGACGTATAGTGTGCCTAGTTATCAGGCTGTAAAGGGAATATTAGAAAGTATTTACTGGAAGCCAACAATTATGTATATCATCGATGAAATTCGTGTAATGAATCAAATCAAAATGGAATCAAAAGGGATCCGGCCGATTGAATATGGGGGAGGAAATACGCTGGCGCATTATACATACTTAAGAGATGTTTGCTACCAAGTAAAGGCCCATTTCGTATTTAACCCCCACCGTCCAGACTTGGCCTATGACCGAAACGAGCACAAACATCACAACATATTAAAGCGCTCATTGAAAGCTGGTGGCAGAAGAGATATCTTTCTCGGCACCAGGGAATGCCAAGGTTATGTAGAACCCTGTCGCTTTGGCGAAGGTGAAGGTTTTTACGATAATCAAGGGGACATGTATCTTGGAACAATGGTGCACGGTTTCAACTATCCGGATGAAACAGGTAAAAATAAACTGGAAGTCCGCTTATGGAATCCTGTTATGAAAAACGGATATATCAAGTTTATCCGGCCGGAGGAATGTACCAATGTAAGAGAACTATTTGATATGGAGCCTAAAGCATTTGACTCAACAAATGTGGAAGCTGCAGATGTTCTTTTACAACATCTAGAGGATGGGAGGTGACAAAATGAGTTGGCTTCTCAATTTGTACGAAACATATGAAGCGAATATAAATGAAGTTGGCGTCATCAAATTAAAGCCGAATGGACAGGAATATACATTATTGCCTGTTTCCCATACTACACAAACGGCACACATTGAAGTATCAGTGACACCCAGCGGACACTTCCATTCAGCTGAGGTAATAACAGATAAAAACAATGCCGTTACTGTAATTCCGAGTACAGAGGAATCAGCAAGCCGTGCCGGTTCAAAAGTGGCTCCATATCCTTTGCATGACAAACTCAGCTATGTGGCAGGAGACTACATTGAATATGGAGGGAAAATCAACAAGGAAGAACCGTTTTCTGTTTATATCAATCAGCTAAAGGATTGGGCGGAATCACCCTTTGCAACGGATAAAGTAAAAAGCATTTATTCTTATTTGAAAAAAAGACAGTTGATTAAAGATCTGGTTGCACAAAAAATTTTGTGGCTCGATTCCAATGGAAAGTTAATTGAAAAGTGGGAAAAAAAGAATGAGGAATACATTGGTGAAAAGCCACTTATTTTTTCAGTTATTTCCGGAGCTCAAGAAGGCGCCTTTATTAGATTCAATATATACGACCCTAATAAAATCACAAAAAAAGTTTGGCAAGATCCCGATATGTACCAGTCATTTATTCATTTTTATAATGACATGCTTGGTAATGAAGATGTATGTTATGTAACGGGAAAAAAGCTGCCAAGTACTGAAAGGCATGCAAACAAGATTCGCAATGCAGGGGACAAGGCGAAACTTATTTCAGCAAACGATACGAGTGGCTTTACTTTTCGGGGAAGATTCAAAGAAGCCACTCAAGTAGCCAGTATCAGTTATGACGTTTCGCAAAAGGCTCATAACGCCTTAAAATGGCTCATTAATAAACAGGCGAAGATTGTCGATGGCAGAGTATTTCTTGTTTGGGGAAATGATAAAGTGGAATTGCCGGATGTTTTGGAAGATAGCTTTTCAGTTTTTGGTCAAGATGAAACAGCTCCTGAAACAGAAAATGAAGATGAAACAGCTTATACTTTTGATTATTATGCTGAGCAGGTATCAAAAGCCATATCCGGTTACAATGCTGACTTAACGGCCCATTCAAATGTACAAATACTAGTGCTGGATTCCGCAACAACAGGAAGGATGGCTGTTCTTTATTACCGGAGTTTGGACAAGTCAGTTTATTTAGATAAGCTAAAAAGCTGGCACACAACATGTGTATGGGAACATCGCTACAGAAAAAACCGGGCCGGAAAATATAACCCTTTTTTTGGAGCACCTGCACCAAGAGACATTGCCTTTGCTGCATATGGGCCAAATACAAGCGATAAAATCGTTAAGGGCTTAATGGCCAGGATGATACCTTGTATTGTCGATGGCCAGCCAATTCCTTTAGACATCGTAAGAAGTGTTTTTCATCGTGCCTCAAATCCGGTAGCTATGGATACATGGGAATGGGAAAAAACACTTAGCATTGCATGCGCACTGATTAATAAAAAGGAGGGGTACGGAGTGGCTTTAAATAAAGAGACTGATGACCGCGATTATTTATTCGGCCGTCTGCTTGCAATCGCTGATGTACTTGAACGGAATGCTTTAGACAAAAATGATCAGCGTGCTACAAATGCAAGAAGATATATGAACTCATTTGCCCAGCACCCTGAAAGGACATGGAGAATTATTCAAGGAGCTTTGCAACCATATCAAGCTCGCTTAGGAAAAAAAGTCGAATATTACAATCGGTTAATAGATGAAGTGTTGACAAAAATGAAAATAGAGGATTTTAACAACCGTCCTCTTTCCGGAAGATATTTATTAGGTTTCTCCAGTCAAAGATACGAGTTATATCAAAAGAAAGATAAAAATTTCAGTGTAAAAGAAGTACAAAATGAGGAGGAAATGAAAGATGCCGACGTTAGACCATAAGATTGATTTTGCTGTTGTATTTTCTGTATCAAAAGCAAATCCAAACGGAGATCCACTAAACGGTAATCGCCCAAGACAGAATTATGATGGACTTGGTGAAGTTTCCGATGTGGCTTTAAAGCGTAAAATACGTAATCGCTTGCTTGATATGGGAGAGTCTATTTTCGTTCAATCCAATGATAGGAAGGTAGATCAATTTAATAGTTTAAAAGAGAGGGCAGAAGCGAACGAAGATTTAGCCGTGGCGTTAAAGGCAAAGAAAAATGCCACTGAATTATATGCAGAAGCTGCATGCAAAGCATGGTTTGATGTTCGAAGTTTCGGACAGGTGTTTGCTTTTAAAGGAAGTGGAAATAAAGGGGTTTCAGTAGGTGTACGCGGTCCGGTATCCATTCATACTGCAACAAGCATTGACCCAATAGATATTACTAGTATGCAAATTACAAAAAGTGTAAACTCGGAACCTGGTGATAAAAAAGGCTCCGATACGATGGGAATGAAACATCGTGTCGATTTTGGGCTATATAAGTTTTATGGAAGTATAAATACGCAGCTAGCTGAAAAAACTGGTTTCTCCAATGAAGATGCACTTAAACTAAAAAATGCATTAATCACTTTATTCGAAAATGATGCATCATCTGCCCGGCCCGATGGCAGTATGGAAGTAGTAAAGGTTTGCTGGTGGGAGCATAATTCAAAACTGGGTCAATATTCTTCTGCTAAGGTGCATAGACTTCTTGAAATAAAAAAGCTTGCAGAAGAACCTAAGAAAGTTGGAGATTATGAGATCATTGTACATGAATTGGAAGGATTAAAAGCAGAGGTTATCGATGGCCTATAATGATGAAGATCAATTTTTAATGCTGTCGGGGATCCAGCACTTTCTTTTTTGCAGGCGCCAATGGGCTCTCATTCATATTGAACAGCAGTGGGAGGAAAATGTTCGAACAATCGAAGGACAGCATCTTCATTCAAAGGCAAATCAGCCCTTTATTCGGGAAAAACGCGGTGACAAGCTTGTTGTTCGTGCAATGCCGGTAAAGTCAAATCAATTAAAAATCACTGGTGTTTGCGATGTTGTTGAATTTGTCCGCGATGATACGGGAGTTGAATTGGCAGGAGAGGTAGGGAAGTACTGTCCCTACCCTGTAGAATATAAAAGGGGCAAGCCCAAAACTGATGAGTCTGATGTAATGCAACTAGCAGCCCAAGCGCTTTGTTTAGAGGAAATGCTTCTTTGTAATGTAAGTACGGGATATATTTTTTACAATGAAATAAAGCACCGCGTGGAGGTGGCTTTAACATCTGAAAATAAGGAAAAAGTTAAAAGAATTGTAGCAGAGATGTTTGATTATTTTTCCCGGAATTTTACCCCGAAAGTAAAGACGGGGAATTTTTGCAAAAGTTGTTCCCTTCAGCATATTTGCTTGCCGTATATGATGAGGAAACGGTCGGTAAGGAGTTACATTGAAGGGATGATTGACGAATGAAAAAATTACTAAATACATTATTTGTCACGAAACCTGATATGTATCTGTCTTTGGATGGGGAGAATATCGTAATTAAGCAGAAAGATGAGCCAGTAAAGCGTATTCCCCTACATAATTTGGAGTCAATTATATCTTTCGGTTATACAGGTGCCAGTCCGGCTTTAATGGCTTTTTGTGCCGAACGAAATATATCTATCGTTTTTTTATCATCCAGTGGGCGTTTTCGTGCCAGGGTAATGGGAAAAAGCAAAGGAAATGTTATTCTAAGAAAAACACAGTATCGGTTATCAGAAGATGATCAGGAATGTGTGCGAATTGCCCGTAATTTTATTTTAGGCAAAGTATTTAATCAAAAGTGGATGATTGAGAGGATGACAAGAGATTATCCTTTGCGTATTGATGTAGCAAAGTTTAAAGAAGTTTCCGCTCATTTATCTACTTTAATGCAAGAAATTAGAAAATGTGAAGACTTGGAAAGGCTAAGAGGATTGGAAGGTCAAGCTGCAATAAGCTATAATAAGTTGCTTAATGTAATGATATTACAGCAAAAAGAAGATTTTTATTTCTATTCTCGCTCTCGCCGCCCTCCAATGGATAACGTGAATGCAATGCTTTCTTTGGCATATACATTGTTGGCTACTGACGTGGCTGCTGCATTAGAAGGTGTCGGGCTAGATGCGTATGTCGGATTTTTGCATCGCGACCGTCCTGGCAGAGTGTCACTGGCGCTAGATGTCATGGAAGAACTGCGTGGAATCTATGCTGATAAATTTGTATTAACACTGATAAATAAAAGGGTTGTTAACAATAAAGATTTTATAAAAAAAGAAAATGGGTCAGTGCTAATGACGGACGAAGCTCGAAAGAAATTCTTGGCTGCATGGCAAAGTAAGAAACAAGAAAAAATCACACATCCTTATTTAAAAGAGAAAATCCAATGGGGATTAGTTCCGCACGCGCAAAGCATTTTGCTCGCAAGATATCTGCGAGGTGATTTGGATGAATATCCACCATTCTTGTGGAAGTAGGTATACAAGATGTTAGTGTTAATAACTTATGATGTTAACACTGAAACAAACGCAGGACAAAAACGTCTAAGAAAAGTAGCAAAAGTATGCCAAAACTATGGGCAAAGAGTTCAAAACTCCGTCTTTGAGTGTATCGTTGATGCAACACAATTTACTTCTCTCAAAATAGAACTATCCGAAATTATTGATGAATCAAAGGATAGTTTGCGTTTTTATCAACTGGGAAATAACTATAAATCCAAAGTAACTCACATTGGCATAAAGGAATCAATTGATCTTGAGGGCCCGCTCATTCTTTAGTGCGAATGCAAAGCAAACATAAAATTATTAATGTATTCGCACCTAAAAATGTTTGTTTTTTGAATGAATTTGGCATGGTTTAATACTAAAAACTCTGGATAAAACCGGGGGATAACGATTTTTTTACAAAAAACACATATTATTTACCTTTTGTTGGATAAAATCGCTGTCGCACTCTTCGTGAGTGCGTGGATTGAAATAATTAATTTATAAATATCTAATTTCCCTTTGTTTGTCGCACTCTTCGTGAGTGCGTGGATTGAAATGAGTTTGTCGGTCCGCGCTTCGATTAAGGCGATACGTCGCACTCTTCGTGAGTGCGTGGATTGAAATATCAAAGGCACGGATCAGCTTGCGGGCGTTCTGTGTCGCACTCTTCGTGAGTGCGTGGATTGAAATGCTTCGACTTTCGTATTTGATGCCGTTATAAATTGTCGCACTCTTCGTGAGTGCGTGGATTGAAATGCATTAAATCTTACGGAGAAGGTTTCGAAGAAGGGTCGCACTCTTCGTGAGTGCGTGGATTGAAATCATCGCGCGTAAATAAAGCGTATCTTCGTTAAAGTCGCACTCTTCGTGAGTGCGTGGATTGAAATAAAAAGGCTACTTAACATAGGGATAAACATTAATGTCGCACTCTTCGTGAGTGCGTGGATTGAAATATTGATCCCCCTGTTAAAAAGTAAAGAAGGTATGTCGCACTCTTCGTGAGTGCGTGGATTGAAATTCGTCCGATGATGATCGAATACCTTATGCGAATCACGTCGCACTCTTCGTGAGTGCGTGGATTGAAATTCGACGAGTGGTCAATTCCGAAGATTACATACCGGTCGCACTCTTCGTGAGTGCGTGGATTGAAATGCAAAATTGTCCCATACTCAACTGCGGTTGTATGTCGCACTCTTCGTGAGTGCGTGGATTGAAATAAACTGCCTCCGATAAGACCGCCCAAGCTATTCGTCGCACTCTTCGTGAGTGCGTGGATTGAAATGGTTTAGTCTCGAAACTCAACTCGCCACCAATCGGTCGCACTCTTCGTGAGTGCGTGGATTGAAATACGCCAATACTCGCTTATTTCGGATTGACAGCGGTCGCACTCTTCGTGAGTGCGTGGATTGAAATAAGCCACACCCCTCCACTCTGCCCCGCAGGCCTTGTCGCACTCTTCGTGAGTGCGTGGATTGAAATAAGCGCAGAACAAGCTAAACGTGGTACAGAGCAGGTCGCACTCTTCGTGAGTGCGTGGATTGAAATAGGAACTACTTATGAGGGAAGAACTTTGCATGCGTCGCACTCTTCGTGAGTGCGTGGATTGAAATGAAGATATTGTCTTTACCAAAGATGGATAAAAAGCGTCGCACTCTTCGTGAGTGCGTGGATTGAAATTTGCTCTAGATAGAGGGACAAAAGGGCGAATCAGTCGCACTCTTCGTGAGTGCGTGGATTGAAATGGATTTGTGGGCTGGATCGTGGCCACTCGGGAAAACGTCGCACTCTTCGTGAGTGCGTGGATTGAAATGCAGAGCATTACTAAATATCGAGGATATAAAAACGTCGCACTCTTCGTGAGTGCGTGGATTGAAATTTACGACTGGATCAAATTAGACCAAAGCATATTGTCGCACTCTTCGTGAGTGCGTGGATTGAAATAACCGAGGAAGTGGAAACCTTTGTTGATTTCGCTTGTCGCACTCTTCGTGAGTGCGTGGATTGAAATAAACGCTACTGGAGCACGAAATATGATGACTGGGGTCGCACTCTTCGTGAGTGCGTGGATTGAAATGCAACTGTAATCGGAGTAATGAAAGGTACAGCCGTCGCACTCTTCGTGAGTGCGTGGATTGAAATTATAACGCCGGGAGAAACATTGTCACAAGCATAGGTCGCACTCTTCGTGAGTGCGTGGATTGAAATATGTGGCAGCCGTAGCCGTGGCGATGGCTGAACAGGTCGCACTCTTCGTGAGTGCGTGGATTGAAATCAATCCGTATTGGGCTGTTACCCCTTCCCCTGCAGTCGCACTCTTCGTGAGTGCGTGGATTGAAATATGCTGGACCGGCCGCCACTTAAAATGGAGTGCGGGTCGCACTCTTCGTGAGTGCGTGGATTGAAATCGAAGCACATTACGCCGAATAGCCACGCCGCAAAGTCGCACTCTTCGTGAGTGCGTGGATTGAAATTTCTACGAGCGCGGTGGATGGCCCAGGCGTAAGCGTCGCACTCTTCGTGAGTGCGTGGATTGAAATAGTAGAGACTGTCAATTACTTTAATAAGGCATTTGTCGCACTCTTCGTGAGTGCGTGGATTGAAATGTCGATAGTTGGACGGAGGGAACTCGGTACGAGCCGTCGCACTCTTCGTGAGTGCGTGGATTGAAATTTTAACAACTACCGTCATGACCAACATGATATTTAGTCGCACTCTTCGTGAGTGCGTGGATTGAAATGAATTAACGATTAAATATCGTGACAAATACATTTAACGTCGCACTCTTCGTGAGTGCGTGGATTGAAATATGCAATCGCGGGGAGGTGTTGACGCTTGATCACGTCGCACTCTTCGTGAGTGCGTGGATTGAAATGTCGATGTATAATATTTCCAACTTGGCTAAATCTGTCGCACTCTTCGTGAGTGCGTGGATTGAAATAGTAAAATTCCGCCTGTATGCTGCTGTTCGAAATGTCGCACTCTTCGTGAGTGCGTGGATTGAAATGCCCATCTGTTCGACGTTTGTATTCGCGTTAGCTTGTGTCGCACTCTTCGTGAGTGCGTGGATTGAAATTCCACAAGCAGGCTCCCATATTATCTGATCTTTGTCGCACTCTTCGTGAGTGCGTGGATTGAAATGCGACCAACGGAAAGCAAAGGGATTGTCGCTACGAGTCGCACTCTTCGTGAGTGCGTGGATTGAAATTCCGGAAATACTGACATAGATTCGGACGAGTACTTGTCGCACTCTTCGTGAGTGCGTGGATTGAAATAACTCTGTAATTCCTCCTATCGTTTTTGCCTATGTCGCACTCTTCGTGAGTGCGTGGATTGAAATCACACCAAGTAAAAGCAGTTGAAAAGTTATCAAAGTCGCACTCTTCGTGAGTGCGTGGATTGAAATAGCCCGAAAATGTTTATTAAATATGGGAGATGATGTCGCACTCTTCGTGAGTGCGTGGATTGAAATAGAATTAAGGCGCCTAGTCCACTACAAAGATGTGTCGCACTCTTCGTGAGTGCGTGGATTGAAATCCAGAAAAAATCCGACAACAAAGAGGTGCACAGAAGTCGCACTCTTCGTGAGTGCGTGGATTGAAATTTGAAAAAATTACGTGCTTTGGGTGCGAAAAGGGTCGCACTCTTCGTGAGTGCGTGGATTGAAATTATAAGTATATGGGTCCCTTCTTCGGCAGCAGAAAGTCGCACTCTTCGTGAGTGCGTGGATTGAAATTGGGAATAACGTAATCCATCCCATACACTTGGTGGTCGCACTCTTCGTGAGTGCGTGGATTGAAATTTTCCAGTTATCAGACAATATCCCTATACATATTGTCGCACTCTTCGTGAGTGCGTGGATTGAAATAACAGCTTCGAACATGGTGTTGATAGCCTTTTTAAGTCGCACTCTTCGTGAGTGCGTGGATTGAAATTCAAAAAACGCCGGATAGGTCAACCAAGCATATTGTCGCACTCTTCGTGAGTGCGTGGATTGAAATATCGGTAATCCTGATTGGGAACCCAGCGTTTAGGTCGCACTCTTCGTGAGTGCGTGGATTGAAATATTTGTTTTGGTGATGTCCTCATAATGAAATAAATGTCGCACTCTTCGTGAGTGCGTGGATTGAAATATGGGGAGAAGGCGAGAAATGGATGCGTGACAAGCGTCGCACTCTTCGTGAGTGCGTGGATTGAAATGCAATAATTTCCCCGTTCGCGTCCTCGAAATAACGTCGCACTCTTCGTGAGTGCGTGGATTGAAATAACCCAGCGAGTATTTCTACGCACCCACTCAAACAGTCGCACTCTTCGTGAGTGCGTGGATTGAAATGATAAGATAGTCCTCGGCTTCTTCGTACGTTTCCGTCGCACTCTTCGTGAGTGCGTGGATTGAAATGATTCTAGGCGTTCTAAGCTAATCGGAGTATAAAGTCGCACTCTTCGTGAGTGCGTGGATTGAAATCATAAACGGTGTATAGATTCGAAGATACGTACTCGTCGCACTCTTCGTGAGTGCGTGGATTGAAATCTCTGACTGCGTGTCTGTAAAACGTATTGCGAATGTCGCACTCTTCGTGAGTGCGTGGATTGAAATCGTTTAATCCGCCGGATAGCGCCCTGCTCGAACAAGTCGCACTCTTCGTGAGTGCGTGGATTGAAATGATGAAAATGGCGAAGTCCGCGAAAGCGCAAAGGGTCGCACTCTTCGTGAGTGCGTGGATTGAAATACCAAAACGACAGCGTGGAGAAAATCCTCATGGAGTCGCACTCTTCGTGAGTGCGTGGATTGAAATCCCAAACCTTTTCGTCATCGTCCCATAGGTGGGTCGCACTCTTCGTGAGTGCGTGGATTGAAATCTCCCTTCCTGGGCCCGATTCGCCCTTTTGTCCCGTCGCACTCTTCGTGAGTGCGTGGATTGAAATAGTGGGGAAAATGTACCATCCGCCACCGCCGGACTGTCGCACTCTTCGTGAGTGCGTGGATTGAAATGTTGATATACAACGGAAAAATGACGAAATACACGTCGCACTCTTCGTGAGTGCGTGGATTGAAATATGCGCTTGACGGTGCGTACAGCCGTTCCGGTTTGTCGCACTCTTCGTGAGTGCGTGGATTGAAATGTCAGTACGCGCAGCTCCGCGAGTAACTTCGAGGCTGTCGCACTCTTCGTGAGTGCGTGGATTGAAATCCGAAGAAAAGGTCACAGATGCTGTGGCCGAAATCACGTCGCACTCTTCGTGAGTGCGTGGATTGAAATATATCCCCGTAATCCGCCTTCATCAACCGCACGTGTCGCACTCTTCGTGAGTGCGTGGATTGAAATATTTTCGGTCTCTCCTAAGACCTCGCCATCTAGCGTCGCACTCTTCGTGAGTGCGTGGATTGAAATTTGCGATGACTAAGGCTAACCTATTCGAAGGTTTGTCGCACTCTTCGTGAGTGCGTGGATTGAAATGCCAAGCTCGCGCGCCAAGTCCGTCTTTTCAACGTCGCACTCTTCGTGAGTGCGTGGATTGAAATCCTGGATAAAAAGAATAACGTAATAACAATCGACGTCGCACTCTTCGTGAGTGCGTGGATTGAAATACGAAATGACGTATGACGAGATTGCGGAATTTGCCGTCGCACTCTTCGTGAGTGCGTGGATTGAAATCTCTGTATCCCACCCCATCACTTTTTCAGCGATGGTCGCACTCTTCGTGAGTGCGTGGATTGAAATGGATGAGTTCCAACGATTTTTGCGACGTAGCACTTGTCGCACTCTTCGTGAGTGCGTGGATTGAAATAGACATATCGAATACAATACGCCTAGCGAGCGCATGTCGCACTCTTCGTGAGTGCGTGGATTGAAATAATATTCTTTTGTCGTTGTTTTTGGGGGACATCTCCGTCGCACTCTTCGTGAGTGCGTGGATTGAAATACCTGTTGATGTTTCGTAAATAGGGCTTACTGAACAACCTTTATTTTGATCAATAGTTTGCCACTCGCAGTTTCTGAAATAAAAATAGCCGTCGAATGAA
>NZ_JBFEGN010000087.1:0-14307 GCF_047228825.1 Siminovitchia jepli | reverse complement strand
TTACATGGGAATTTTTCCCGCGTACTTGACAAATTGAAACAGTGCGTTCAAGCAAAATGTTATTTTCATATCAAAAATAATGGTGTCAAAAAAGGTGAACCAGATAATGAAACAAAAGTAATTACCTGGACCGTTGATGTCAACTACAACCAGCTAAGCCTAGAAGATGCAGAGTTCATTGATAAAATTGCTGAAAACCAAACATTAGTAGATGGTTCAGTTCAAGTTTTTAAAACAACTATCGGAGAAAAAGGCGGAGTAACAGTAGGAGACGACGTAACAGCTCCATCAAGAATAACTACTGCTAACAACGAAATTAAGATCCATTTAGGGAAAATCGATCAAAGCTATCGTGTTGTATTTAAAACCGTCGATAAAGACGGTATCTATAATAGTAATGAAAAATATGAAAACACAGCGCAGTTTATCCCGCGTAAAGGGGAAACACATCATTTAAAAGCACATGTTACATTGCCTCATCAAGGAGAGTTTTTAGGGAAAAAAGGTGTGCACAATAAAGAGGATTGGACGATTGATTGGGAAATCGTCGTTAACAAATCGAAGTCTAAGTTAGAAAGCATCGTTGTAACGGATGACTTAGGCGATGAGAGTGTACAGGTTTTACTAGAAGATAAGATCAAGGTTACAAAAGAGGGTTCTAATGAGCCTTTAGTTGCCGGGGAAGATTATGAAATAACAGTTAATGGCAACCAATTTGAGCTGAAAATTCCTGGAGAGACATCGGACACTTACATTGTTCAGTATTCCTCTTATATTCTGGCTCAAGAAACAACTAACATAACAAATAATGCTGAAGTCAAGTCAAATGAAGAAGTAGTTGGGACGACTACGAAAGAAGCATCGGTCCAAGTAAAAATCAGCTCAGGCGGCGGTCCTACTGAAGGCGGCACGGGGGGCTTGTTCTTGAAAAAGTGGAAGACGGGTCAAACAAACCGTTGGAAGGCGTTGCTTTTGTATTAAAAACAATCGTTGGCAATAAAGAAATTGTCGTTCGTGAAGGAACTACGAATGCGGAAGGAAAACTTCGCTGGACCGGTCTTAAATACGGTACGTATACTTTAGAAGAGGCAGTGCCTGCAGGATATTTAGCCGAAACACCATTAACCGTTGAGCTTAAATATGACGAAATGCCTGAAGGGATCAAAACGCAAAAAATTGTGAACGAGCGCCAAACAGGCACGGCAAAAATGGTTAAGAAAGATGCGGTAACAAAAGAGACATTGGCCAATGCAACCTTCAAAATAACTAATATTGAAACAAATCAAACATTCGAATTAACAACGAATGAAGAAGGCGAAGCAGAAGCGCATGTACCTTTCGGAGAGTATAAGGTAGAAGAGATTCAAGCGCCGAAAGGATATAAGATTGCAACAAAATTAAGCAATATCAAGGTTGAAATCGGAAAAACAACCGAAGTAACCATTGAGAATGATGCGCTAGTCGAAGTTTCTGGTGAAAAAACTTGGATAGATGGTGATTCGGAGGACCGCCCTGACTCCATCACAGTTCAACTATTTGATGGTGGAGACACACCTAGAGATGAAAAGATAGTATCAGGTAAAGACGAATGGAAGTATACATTTAAAGATTTACCTAAGTATGATACAGAAGGCAAAGAAATTAAGTATACAATCAAAGAAGTTCCAGTAGATGGTTACTTTTCAAAAGTCGACGGTAACAATATCACCAATATTGAATTGATGAACATTTCCGGTGAAAAGAAATGGAAAGATGGAAATTCAGAAGATCGTCCAGATGCTATCAAAGTTAATTTACTTCGAAATGGAGAGATAACAGACTCCAAAGAAGTAACAGCAGATGACAACTGGAAATACAGTTTCACAGATTTAGAGAAATATGACAGTGAAGGTAAAGAATACAAGTACACTGTGGAAGAACAAGGTGTTCCTGGATATAAATCAGAAGTGGATGGATTTGATATTACAAATACTCGTTCTGAAAAGACATCTGTTGAAGTAACGAAACGTTGGCTGGATGATGAATCAAAAGACCGTCCAGATTCTGTCACCGTTATTCTTTTACAAAATGAAAAAGAAGTTGACAGTGCAGAAGTAAAGGCGTCCGAGAATTGGAAGTATGTATTTACAGACCTTGAAGCCTACGATGAAAACGGTGTGGCATATGAATACACGATTAAAGAAGAACATGCAGAAGGTTATGAAACAAGTGTAGAAGGCTTTGATATTACCAATTTACGTGTCGGCAAAACATCTGTAGAAGGAACAAAAACATGGAAAGATGATAACACTGAAGGAGACCGTCCAGAGTTTATTACAGTAAATCTTCTCAAAAATGGTCAAAAAATTGCTTCACAAGATGTAACAGCTGATACTGACTGGAAGTACAGCTTTACCGACTTGGACGAATTTGATGAAAAAGGTAAAGCCTATGCATACACTGTCCAAGAGGAGCCTGTAAAAGGATATCAATCTACTGTGAACGGGCATGACATCACGAACGTCCGTATCGGCAAAACATCCGTGGAAGGGACCAAGACATGGAAAGACGACAACTCTAAAGATCGTCCGGAAATGATCAAAGTGAACCTCCTGCAAAATGGTGTAGTCGTTGATACACAGGAAGCCACAGCAAAGTCTGACTGGACATACAGCTTTACCGACTTGGATAAGTATGATGAAGAAGGCAAGACATACGAATACGCTGTAAAAGAGCAGGGTGTACCGGGGTATCAATCAGAAGTGGATGGCTATGACATCACAAACACCAGATCTGAGAAAACATCTGTTACCGTAACGAAAGGCTGGAAAGATGATGGTTCTAAGGATCGTCCTGACACCATTACAGTGAACCTCCTTCAAAATGGTGAAGTAATTGATACAGTAAAAGTCACAGCAGCTGATGACTGGACGTATGAATTCACAGATTTAGAAGCTTATGATGAAAACGGGGTAGCATACGAGTACACTGTACAAGAAGAAGCGATTGAAGGGTACGAAACCAAAGTAGACGGCTTTGATATCACAAACCTTCGTGTCGGCAAAACATCCGTGGAAGGAACAAAGACATGGAAAGACGACAACTCCAAAGATCGTCCGGAAATGGTCAAAGTCAACCTCTTGCAAAATGGTGTAGTGATTGATACGAAAGAAGTCACAGCAGATGACAAATGGAAATTCAGTTTTACAGATTTAGAAAAGTATGACGAAGAAGGTAAAGAATATACGTACACAGTGAAGGAAGAAACGGTAAAGGGATATCAATCAACCGTTGATGGTTTTGACATTACCAACTTGCGTGTCGGCACAACATCCGTAGAAGGTGAGAAGACATGGAAAGACGATCATTCCAAAGATCGTCCGGAAATGATTAAAGTTGATCTTCTGCAAAATGGTAAAATAATCGCCACACAAGAAGTAACGGCCGATACTGACTGGAAGTACAGCTTTGCCGATTTGGCAAAGTATGATAAAGAAGGTAAAGCCTATCAATACAGTGTGAAAGAGCAGCCTGTGAAAGGTTATCAAGCGGCTGTAGACGGCTATGATATTACCAACCTGCGTGTCGGCACAACATCCGTAGAAGGTGTGAAGACATGGAAAGATGACAACTCCAAAGATCGTCCGGAAATGATCAAAGTCAATCTTTTGCAAAATGGTGAAGTCATCGACACACAAGAAGTAACAGCTGACACTGACTGGAAGTACAGCTTTACCGGCTTGGACGAATTTGATGAAAAAGGTAAAGCCTATGAATACACTGTCCAAGAGGAGCCTGTAAAAGGATATCAATCTACTGTGAACGGGCATGACATCATGAACGTCCGTGTCGGCAAAACATCCGTGGAAGGGACCAAGACATGGAAAGACGACAATTCCAAAGATCGTCCGGAAATGATCAAAGTGAACCTCCTGCAAAATGGTCTAGTCGTTGATACACAGGAAGTCACAGCAAAGTCTGACTGGACATACAGCTTTACAGACTTGGATAAGTATGATGAAGAAGGCAAGACATACGAATACGCTGTAAAAGAGCAGGGTGTACCGGGGTATCAATCAGAAGTGGATGGCTATGACATCACGAATACCAGATCTGAGAAAACATCCGTTACGGTAACAAAAGGCTGGAAAGATGATAACTCGAAAGATCGCCCAGAGTCGATTACAGTGAACCTCCTTCAAAATGGGGAAGTATTCGATACAGCAAAAGTCACAGCAGCTGATGACTGGACGTATGAATTCACAGATTTAGAAGCTTATGATGAAAACGGCGTCGCATATGAGTACACCGTACGAGAAGAAGCGATTGAAGGTTATGAAACAACCGTGGATGGCTACGATATCACCAACTTGCGTGTCGGCACAACTTCCGTTGAAGGGACCAAGACATGGGAAGATGATCATTTCAAAGACCGTCCGGAAATGATCAAAGTGGACCTCCTGCAAAATGGAAAAGTGATCGCCACGAAAGAAGTGACAGCAGACACTGATTGGAAGTACAGTTTTACCGATTTAGAGAAGTATGATAAAGAAGGAAAAGCATACACATATACAGTGCAAGAGCATCCTGTAGAAGGATATGAATCCATTGTTTCCGGCTATGACATTACGAACAAATTGATTCTTGGCGAGGTTAAACTGATCAAAGTCGACAAGGATCATCACAACGTAACGTTGGCCGGGGCGGAATTCGAGCTTCGGGATGCAGAAGGCAGCAAGCTTCAGAAAAACTTGACCACTGATCAATCCGGAAAACTGTCCGTGTCTGGATTGAAGCCGGGAGACTATCAATTTATTGAAACGAAAGCTCCCCAAGGGTATGAAAAGCTTCAAGAGCCAGTCGGCTTTACAATCGAAAAAGGGCAGAACAAAACAGTAATCTTGATTGTGGAGAACACTGCTGTACCGCCGAATACGCCAGTGGATCCTGAACAGCCAGTCGATGGCAAGCCAGTTGATCCCGGAAAACCGATTGATCCAGGGCCGAGTGATCCCGGAAAACCAGGTGAAACTGGTACAAAACCAGTCAAATCAGGTCAGGAAGGCCAAAATGGGTTTAAACTGCCAAACACGGCAACATCACTATTCAACTATGGATTAGCAGGCATTTTATTGCTTCTTGCAGGATTGTGGTTGTCACGAATGAGCAAAAAGAGACAGCAATAATTGAAAAACTTCCACATGCCAAAAGTGTATGTGGAAGTTTTTTATCTAATTTGAATGAAAAAAGCAATAAATTTCAAATATAGTGTAAAATAAAGCTATGTACAATATAAGACCGCCTAAAAAAGATCGGGGGTTAATTCATGAGGTTTACAGCCAAAGTATTGATCCTGATTGGATTGTATTTCATCGGATACAGCGGTTATCATATTTGGAAATCAAAACAAATGCAGGACGACGCATTACAGCATGCGAAAGAAATGATTACGGATGATTCAGATATGAACCGATCTTCTTTTGATCCTCAAGTTGGAGATGCGATCGGTGTATTGGGTTTGCCAAGGCTTGATGAATCATTACCAATTATAGAAGGCGTGGATGAAGAGGATTTAGCCAAGGGTGTCGGACACTACAAAGGAACAGCACTTCCTTCCGAGCAAGGGCAAATCGTCCTTTCGGGTCATAGGGATACGGTGTTTCGCAGGCTGGGAGAATTGGAAATCGGCGATGAACTTGAAATAAAGATGCCCTATGGTCAATTTAAGTATATTATTGAAAAAACAGAAATTGTCGGTGCTGATGATTTGACTGTCGTTCGGCCAGATTACAATGAGGATGAGCTGTTAACCGTTACTACATGTTACCCCTTTAGGTATGTGGGAGATGCCCCTGACCGTTATATTATTTATGCCAAGCGGACAAACTGACCTATTTTCTTTGTTATTCCGGATGAAACATTTGTGATGATCATGATTGATTTAAAATAAAAGGTGGTTTTCATACGTGAGAGTCATTTTGATTGATGATGAACCCTTAGCCCTTGAACATATGGAAAAGTTATTGGCGGAAATTGGCGATTTAAAAGTGGTGGGAAAGTATATCAATCCGCAGCAAGGTCTAAAGGCAATTATGCAAGACCGGCCTGATGTTGTTTTTCTTGACATTGAAATGCCCACGACTAATGGAATTGAACTCGCAGAAAAATTGCAAAACTCGCATTCAGATGTACATATTGTATTTGTAACTGCCTACGACGAATATGCTGTCAAAGCCTTTGAACTGAATGCTGTAGACTATGTAATGAAACCAGTTCAAAGAAAGCGGTTGAGTGAAACGATTAAAAGGCTCCAGCCAATGAAAAGAAACCATATGGAAAAAGATGAAACCAACCACTCCGGCATGATATGCTGTTTCCAGACCCTCCAGTTTGCACGGGATAGCGGAAAACCCGAAAAAATCAAAGTTCATTGGAGAACATCAAAGGCAAAAGAGGTGTTCGCTTTTCTCGTCCATCACCGTCGGAAACCAGTGAGGAAAGAAGTGTTGCTTGATTTATTTTGGCCCGAAGCTGATATGAATAAGGGATTTGCACAATTGTACGCAGCCATTTATCAAATTCGCAAGACACTTTCATCCATTGATTTTCATATTAACATAACAAGTCATGACTATAGTTATATTCTTGATTTACAAGAAATTCAGATTGATATAGAGGAATTTGAAAATGGGCTGGAGGGATTGTTTAAAAAAAGAGACCCGGAATTTTTATCTGTTCAAAAATTATTGGATTTATATAGCGGGGATTATTTATCGGAAGAAAGTTACTTGTGGGCTGAAAGTGAGCGGGAGCGTTTAAGACTTTTATGGCTTCATTATACACAGAAAACAACTGAATTGCTGATTCAAAAAGAAGAGTATATGAGTGCGCTTATCATCTATCAACGAATGCAGGCGCTGCATCCATACTTGGAAGAAAGCTATTTTATGCTGATGAAATTGTATGATCTGCTGGGCGAACGAAATTCAGTTGAGGTTCAGTACCGAACTCTGAATGAAATGTTGTTAAACGAATATGGCATGACGCCTGCACCATACATTTTGGAATGGTACGAGCATTGGAAAGACAAGACTATCACCATGTAATCCATCTTATTGTTTTTTAATATATGAAAAGGATGCAGGGAATCCTGTCGAATGTGCAGATATGCTATCAAATAAAAAAGTTATTCTCATAGCGCTGGTGTTTTTAACTATTCTGACAACTTTTCGGTTATTGTGGCTTCATGTTAATAAAATCCCTGAACATCCGCACGCTTCTCAAGGCGTACTTGATTTACGGAATTGGGAAAAAATAACGGAACATGCAATTACGCTTGATGGCCAGTGGGAGTTATTTCCAAATACGCTGGTTCTACAAGAAAACGTGGAAACCAATTATATTGAAAACGAAAGAGAATTTATCCAAACACCGGGCAATTGGGCTGCTTTAACCGATGCAGCAAGTAAATATGGTTTTGGCACCTACCGTTTACGAATCTTGGTCGACCCCGATAGAGGAAAAACTTACGGCCTGTACATCCCAAACATTGCCAGCTCGTCAGAAGTGTATGTTAACGGGAAATTGATTGCCCAATCAGGTAAACCTGCTGTTGATAAGCAGCAATACACACCTTTAAACATTCCCCAAACCGCCTATTTTACCATTGAAGACACGAATGAAATAGAACTCGTTATTCAAGTTGCAAACTTTGACAATCCCAATAAAGGTGGAATTGTTCGCCCGATAACATTCGGCTTGGCAGAACCTTTTTCAAAAGATACCGGATTTTCCACCGATATAGTTTATATTGCCTGCATTGTCTACATGCTCCATGCCGTGTACAGTTTTATTTTATTTTTAGCAGGAAACCGGGACAGAAGATTACTCTATTTCTCTTTAATGCTCTTATGTGTCATCCTCGGGACACTAATCGGTGAACGTTTATTGTTTGTGTGGATACCTTTGGATTTTGAATGGAGCGTAAAGATCCCGTTTCTTACAATGATCGGCGGCGGCTATTTTCTGTTGCAGTGCATAAAGCATCTGCTGTCTGATTTTTTTCGTGCCAAATTGTATCGTCCGTATTTGATCTTGTGCGGCATCTCCTTGCTGATGATCTTATTTTTACCAGCTTCATCTAATTTGGCTTTGATCTTGTTTTATAGCGCCGTTATGCTCGTTCCTTGCTTATTGGCACCGCTGGTGATGTACCGTGCAACAGCAAGGATTGACAATCATAACATCTTTTTGCTTTTGGCTGCGATTGCCTCGATTGGAAGCTTGATCTGGCTGCTAATCATTCAAATGTTACAGATTGAAATGGTTTCTTATCCGTTTGACCTAATGATTGCCACGGTTTGTTTTGCCACGTATTGGTTCAAACAATATTTTCGCGTACTGGATGAGTCTCAAAAGCTGGCTAAACAGCTTCAGGAAGCCGATAAGCAAAAAGACGACTTTTTAGCCGCCGTTGCCCACGAGATGCGCAATCCGCTTCACAGCATGATAAATATATCGCAAGCAGTTATGGACAGGGAGAAAAATTCTCTTAAGGAGAAAAGTGCAAAAGATTTGGAACTGATCCTTATGGTAGGGAATCGTATGTCCTTGCAGCTAAATGACCTGCTTGATCTGGCGAGGTTGAAGGAACAGCGCATTACCATCCTGTCGAAAGACGTTTCTGTTCACACTGCAACAGAAGCTGCAATGGACGTTCTCCGATATATGATAGATGAAAAACCAATCAAATTGGCCAACCGGATTCCAGACAATTTTCCATTCGTCTATGCTGATGAAAACAGGCTTGTTCAAATCTTGTTCAATCTTCTTCACAATGCAGTAAAGTATACAGAAACTGGCGAAGTGTCAGTCCATGCATTCATTCAAAACGGATGGGCACGAATTTCCGTTTGCGATACCGGCATTGGCATGGATGAGGATTTCCTGGAGAAGGTTTTTGAGCCATACGAACAATTAACTTCCGGCATCACATCGGCGGGAACCGGCTTCGGACTCGGTTTGAGCATTTGCAAGCAGCTGGTTGAATTACATGGAGGAACGCTGGAAGTGAGCTCGAAACCGAATCAAGGATCGGTATTTACGTTTACCCTAAAATTATCTGTTTCTCAACCAGAGGTTGCGGCAAGTATTGCGATGGAAGCTGAGGATGAGAAAATCACTGCGGCTCGGGCTGCAGATCAGAAACATGTGGACGCGAATCAATCATCATCCTCTGACCCTGTTCGCATATTGGCCGTAGACGATGATCCTGTGAACTTAAAAGTGATGGAAAGCATGTTTTCAAACAATGCGTATGAAATTTTCACTGCTACAAGCGGCCATGAGGCATTATCGGTGTTAAACACCAGGGAGTGGGATTTAGTCATCGCCGATGTGATGATGCCGCATATGTCAGGATATGAGCTTGTACGGATCATTCGCGGCCATTTTTCCATTTCGGAGCTCCCCATCCTGTTGCTGACGGCAAGAAGTCAGCCAGAGGATGTTGTTGCCGGTTTCTTGGCAGGCGCTAACGATTATGTCACGAAGCCTATCGGGGGATTGGAATTTAAATCCCGCGTTACCACACTAATCAACCTTAAACAATCAATTAGTGAGCGGCTTCGGCTGGAGGCCGCATGGCTTCAAGCTCAAATCCAGCCTCATTTTTTATACAATACGTTAAATACTATTGCTTCTCTTAGTGAAATGGATATCAACAGAATGACAGACCTGTTGGCTGAATTCGGAAATTACTTAAGGAAAAGCTTCGATCAAAAGAACCTGCAGCGAGTAATTCCTATTGAACATGAGCTTGAACTTCTATACTCTTATTTATTTATTGAAAAAGAGCGGTTTGGCAAGAGATTAAATATTGTATGGCAAGTAGACAAGACGTTCAAAATACAGATACCCCCGCTATCCATACAACCATTAGTAGAAAATGCAATTAGACATGGAATCCTCAAGCGTGCGGAAGGTGGAACGATTCTCATTCGTGTAATGGATAAAGGACACGAAATAGAGATTGCCGTTATAGATAACGGTGTTGGGATGGATGAGGAAAAGACAAGGGAAATCCTTGCGGCACAACCCGGGAAGCAAAACAGCATTGGTCTGTACAATACAAATCGCCGTCTAAAGCAATTATACGGCCAGGGGTTGAAAATCATAAGCAATCCAAATCAAGGGACGACGATCATATTTAATATACCTAAAAGCAATTAAAAGATGATACCAGATGCAAACACGTACCAGGATTACGGCAGCCGTCCATAAAATGAACGGCTGCCTGGAAACGAGCACAATCAGAACGTCAGGACAACACGACCGTTAATTTGCCCTTTTTCCATTCTGTCAAATACATTGTTAATGTCGTCAAGCCTCGCGGTGGAAACGATGGCCCGTACTTTACCATCCGCAGCAAATTGCAGAGCTTCCTGCATGTCTTTTCTTGTACCGACAATCGAGCCTTTGACTGTTACACCATTCAACACGGTATCAAAAATCGGGACGGGGATTTCATCGTTAGGCAATCCTACCAGGACAACTGATCCGCCGCGTTTGACAGAGTGATAGGCCTGCTCAAACGCGGCCTTGTTTACGGCGACACTGATGGCCGCCTGCACGCCGCCGACTTCATCTTTGATCGTTTGGGCAGGGTCCGAAGTTTTTCCGTTGACGGTCAATTCAGCACCAAGCTCCTTTGCAAGCTCAAGTTTATCATCGCTGATATCAACAGCCACCACATTGAACCCCATCGCCTTGGCATACTGCAGTGCGATATGCCCGAGCCCGCCGATGCCATAAATGGCAACCCAATCTCCTGCTTTTGCTCCTGATACTTTTAAGGCCTTATAAGTGGTCACCCCTGCACATAAAATGGGTGCTATTTCCACGGGATCGACGCCATCCGGAATTCTTGCCACGTAATCTGCTGGCGCCACGCAATATTCGGCGAAGGCACCGTCGGCGGAATAGCCCCCGTTCAATTGGTTTGGACAGAGCGTTTCATTTCCCGATAGACAGTATTCGCATTCGCCGCATGCTTTAAAAAGCCATGGAATCCCGACTCGGTCACCTCTCTTCAAAGAAGTTACGCCATCCCCAACCTGTTCAACAACCCCAACGCCTTCATGGCCCGGGATGACCGGAAGCTTCGGTTTAACCGGCCAGTCACCATGGGCAGCATGCAGGTCGGTATGGCAAACACCGCATGCTTCCATTTTGATTAATACTTCGCCATGCTTCGGTTGTGGAATAGCCACCTCCTTTATTTCCAGCTTTTCCTGAAATTCATTGACGACTGCTGCTCTCATGATCGATTCCTCCTTAAGTATAATGGGTTGCCCATATCCTAATATTGCAAAAATTATACCAACTTTATCTCCCCGGCAATACGGGAGGATTGTGCTGCAGCAGCCGTTTTATTGTTTCTTTTTGCCAAAATTTCGGCCCATTTAACCGAAATTTTGGCAAAAAATGTTTTAGCTGCGTTTCCCAAAATATTCATAGTGGGGAGGAAAAATTTGCCTAATCCATTATTTCTTTTTAGTCACATAAAGAATAAGTTGCAGAATGGCCCCGGCTATTAATGAAGCCCACCAGGGAAAGTTGAAGGATGGCCCAATTTCGGGGACCCACTTGACAACAAGAATGACGACAGCCATTCCTGCAGCGCCAAATAATCCGGCTTTCAACATATCCCGTTTTGTTTTTCGGTTTTCTTTAAATAGAGAGTTGTTTATAAGCCTAAAAATAAAGCGAATTGTAAGAATCACGAAGCAAGTAATGGTAAAGGCTAAGGCAGCAACCACAAACAAGTTGATCTCTGTTTTGACTTCAATAAATTTTGACAAAACCAAAAGAAGAACCCCCCGGATCATTAAGACCCAACTGACCGTATCGCCAATGATCCCGGCAATGAAAGGGACGGCTTCCCGCTTCTTCTCTTTTGGCAGCTGTTCAATAATTTCATCGGCAAAACCTTTCGGGTCATTGCCGAAAATGTCTTTTGCCGTTTTTCCTTCTTCCTGGCCCTCGAGCAAATGATCAAGCATTTCCATTAAAACTTCTTCGGATTGCTGTTCGGAAAGGCGCCACTGCAAACGAATGTAAATCATCATGTCGCTGTAGTACGCTTCATTTTCCGGCGTCAATAATTCTCTCTTCCGATTGTTTTCTTCAATCAGTTTTTTTGCATCCATATCTATTCACCTGCTTTTTAATAATTCATTGACCGGGTCGGAAATGCGATTCCATTCTTCAATAATGGTTGCCAAAGCATTATGGCCGGCATCCGTTAAAAAATAATATTTTCGATTCGGTCCGGAATCGGATGGCCGCACCTCGCCTCTGATCAATCCGTTTTTTTGAAGTCTTAATAACACTGGATAAATGGTGCCTTCACTTACATCCCGCAATCCAATGTCTTGCAGCTTCTTGGAAAGCTCATAGCCGTAAACAGCCTCTTTCTCAATTACTGCCAACACACAGCCATCTAAAACTCCTTTCAATAATTGGCTTCGTACAGACATATATGCACCTTCCTTTCTGCTGCTATATTGTTATGCAAGATAGGGGGCCGAAAAAAATGCATGCCAGTACTTGACAAAGCAAGATAGTACGACAAAAAACAGCTACTTGGCAAAGCAAAGTAGTTGAATTCATTATACATTTTTTCTCAAGTTGCTGTCAATGTTTCCATCAGATGCCTTTTTCATTGCAATAGTCGTCGATCAGCTTTTCAATTTGATCAAGTTTAGGGTATTTTCCGGAAAAGGTAAATTTGACCTCTTCCATAAATTTCCCTTCGTGATATACATGAATGGCTCCATTTTGCTCAATGACACTATATTCGGGTTCAAATACAAATCCGTTTCTTTCGATGGCTCCCAATGCTAATCAACTCCTGACGTTGAATTGGTTATGATTTAACATACCCCAATCTTCCATACAAAAATCATGCCGGGAACAATCAGGCAAGATTTATAAAACAAAAATGTGAAATGATTCACAATACATGACATTTATCATGACAAAGTGATGACGTTTATGCCTTTTCGATAAGCGGTTCATCTCTTATCATGAAAGATAACAAATGAGTTCGTCATCTTAAGGAGGATTACATGAGAGAGAAAACGAGGCAATTGCATAAAGAGGTGGCGGTTTTTGCCAAGTCAGATAAAAAGAAAAGTATCATGCAAATAATAAATACGGTTCCGCCATTTTTTATTCTGTGGCTGTTGGCCTATCATAGTTTATCGGTGTCGATCTGGCTGACGTTGGGCCTGGCTGTTGTTGCGGCGGGGTTTGTTGTCCGGGCATTTATCATTTTTCATGATTGTACCCATGGCTCGTTTTTTAAAAGTAAAAAAGCAAATGACATCGTGGGCACCATTGCAGGGATATTAACACTTTTTCCATATGAAAAGTGGAAACGTGAGCATGCCATTCACCATGCATCCAGTTCGAATCTCGATAAAAGGGGTGTTGGTGATATTTGGGTCATGACAATTGACGAGTATAAAGAAGCATCCAAATGGCAGCGGCTCGGGTATCGGTTTTACAGAAATCCACTCGTCATGTTTGGGCTGGGGCCTTTGTATTTAATGCTGATTTTAAACAGGATAAACAGGAAAGACGCGAGGAAGAAAGAGCGGCGCAATACGTATTTGACAAACTTCTGCATAGTGGCGATTTATGCACTGATGATCTTCATCACCGGTTGGCAGGCTTTTGCCATAATCCAGGGTACAATCATGTTTGTTGCTGCAGCACTGGGGATTTGGCTGTTTTATATCCAGCATACGTTCGAAGACTCCTATTTCGAAGAGGAAACGGAATGGGATTATGTAAAAGCGGCGGTCGATGGCAGTTCCTATTATAAATTGCCGCGTGTATTGCAGTGGGTGACCGGCAATATCGGATTTCACCATGTGCATCATCTGGCGCCGCGCGTTCCAAACTATTACTTGGAAGAAGCGCATGAGTCAAATCCGCCGCTCCACCACGCTACTACGATTACGATAAAATCGAGCCTGGAATCTTTAAAATTCCGGCTGTATGATCCCGAGAATAAAACATTTGTTCCTTTTAAAGAAGCGCATCGTCAACTTCGAACCGAAAAAAGCCGCGTTCATTTGAAGCCGAAACATGTCAGTTTGATACGAAATAAAACACTGGGATGAAAACCGGCAATATCCGGCTCGATTCTTCTTTTAAGGCCATTCCGATCATTCGGAATGGCTTTTCTGTGTGCCCCGCAGTTACACAATCTAAGTGGTTAAAATCCACTCAGTAACTTTACCCTTTAAAGTGCTGTAG
>NZ_JBFEGN010000086.1:0-14580 GCF_047228825.1 Siminovitchia jepli | reverse complement strand
GATATTGCCGATATGGCTACCAAACAAGACATCGCCCGTATGGCCACTAAAGAGGATATTGCCGATATGGCTACCAAACAAGATATTGCCCATTTGGCCACTAAAGAGGAAGTTACTGATATTCCCGCTATTAAGGTTGCTGTTCTTGAGATCAAACAAATGGTGGAAATGATTCTGGAAGACCAAAAGTCTATCTATGGAATCTTGGGCGAACATGAAGTATCAATACGGACATTAAAAAGAAGGTACGTATAACATACGGACAATCTTTCTTTTATCGAAACATCCTTGCTTTTGGCTTCATTTACAATAAGTGCTTTAAGAGGCAGCATATGTCTTGAAGCCATTTATACCTTTTTGGCAAACTCCGACTTGAGTTTCATGGCGCCGATGCCTGCCAACTCCTGATATTTCGGAATAATGATAAAAAGCACCTCCAATAGTTTGATCAGGCCGAACTATTGGGGTGCAATTCACAAACGGCGCTTATTTGATCTTAAGAAATACAAACATATCAGCGAAATACTGATCATCATAATGGTTGACTGAAGTAATGAGAAAATCCATTCTCACTTTATTGTTTTCACGGGTGACAGTTGCCTTCTTTACAGACAGTGTTTTGCCTTCTCCCCCGTAGGTTTCCTCATCCCCAAGGATTTCATCAAAAACTTCCTTTGAATTCACCCTTATCAACTCTTCATCCTGTTCATCTACCAAATGGAGGTTAAAGTATTCTTCTTCCAATTGTTTGGTCAATATATAGTTTGTGTTATTGATTTCAATAGGAATTTCCTTCCCGGAATCCTCTTCCTCTTCATTATAAACAGTAAGATGAATCATCCGGTCGTATTGTTCTATATTTACGACAGGACTCTGCTCCCAGTCCAGATGGGCATATTGTGCTTCGTTGTCCCTGCCTGTTTCATCGTACACTTCATCAAAGCCGAAGGTATTCTTAAAATGATCATCGTAAAAAATTTTATTCGGCAGCCAATCGATCTTTTCCAAATAGTTCATACTATCCAAATAACTGACTGTTCTCGTAATCGTTTTTTTATCTTCTGCAGAAATGGCTGAATTGGGTACAATTTTACCATCTTCAAACATGTTGTTTTCAGAAAGAGTTTCTACAAGTAAATTCACCTGGTTCACCCGGCTGACTGTAAACGCATCTATAGGGGGAATGATCGATATAGCGGAAAAAATGATCAAGACAGCGGCAATCCATCCGTTTTTTTTGACAGGAAAAAAGCTGAATAAGATCCCTGCCATCAATGCAAAAATGCCAAACATGATGACATAGTAACGCCCATGGGTGACTCCTGCTTCCGATATTTTTAAGATTGACGCAATCGTTTGAAACAGCACAATCGGAATAAGTATCTTTGGAAAAATTTTCCTGAACAAGGCTGCAAATTGATTGTCCAGGCTGCTGGCCAGAATATACACTAAAATGACAATAATCGTGTAGGAGACGAGCATGGGCTCAAGCAAGTTATTCGCCCAAAAATCCCCGCGAAAATTTAACAGGACGTAGACCAGCAAAATAATGGTGTATACGGCAGTGAGTGGAATAATTACATAAGAAATTAAAATTTCCAGCATTTTTGGGACAGATACTGCCTTTTCAACTTTTTCCAATGCTTCGGTGGATTGATCAGCATCCTTTTTCCCTGGATAACGGGGCGTAAAGGATAAGAAGAATATTGGCGAAAACAAAGAAAAAATGATATTCATTGCATGCGAATGAGCTTTGTAGGTAATGGAAAAAAGCAGCTGGTCAATTGCAAAAATGATTGAGCTAATGCCTCCGGCAAGAACAGCTGAAAAAAGGGCCGTGATAAAGAACGCTTTAAATGCGGACATAAAGCTCTCATTAAATGTTACTTTGCTTTTAATTGACGGAACCCATATAAAGGCCATTAGCAGCGCAAACATGGCAACAGCTGTTTTTGTGCTGATCTCAATGTTGAAAACGGGTGCCGATCGGATCGCAAGATAATAACCGGCTGCCAGGAGGAGCGAACCGCCCATGAGCATGAATCGTTGACTTGCTTTCGTACAGAAACGCTCATACACTTGCTGGCTAACCACACTCAACATGGCTCCCACTATAAAAGTAAAAAGATACTTTGAATCATGTTCCGCTTCTTTTTGGATCGAAACCGCGTTTATTGTTGCAATCGCCACAAGGAAAAGCATCGATAAAGGATAACGGTCAACAGCCTGCACGATCCCCATTAACTTATTTTTTAAGCGTTCCTTCACCGTATCTCATCACCTTTCTTCATTTGTCCAAAACCTTGGCAGTCCGCCTTTTCAAAACGATTTTGTCAAAATGAAAAGTTCCTTTAAGCTCCAATGTACTATGAATCAACCCCAATGTATACAAATTTTTAAGTGATGAAATCAAATAAAAATCCTCTTATTGGCAAGGTGCTTCTATTACTCATTTTCGCAGCTGAAGCGATCCATTAAGCAGATGCGCGGGAACGATAGCCATTTTTTGATGACCAAATGCTGCCCAGGGTTTCTAATTCACCATTCAATGAAAATCAACTGAATTACAAAAATATGATGTACGGCAACTTTACTTATGATTGCAAGAAGAATGGAAACACTACCTTTTACAGGTGATCTGACTTTACAACTTGGGCTGAATTGGAGGTCAAGATGGATCTTTCACATCTTCTCATCATTATTGGCTTTATGGCTGGGGTTTTTGTCATTGGAACAATGATCATTTTTATTACATATTTACTTCTTTTTGATAGGAATCAGAAAATGCATTCCATTTTAAGAAATTATCCGGTGTTGGGCAGGATCCGCTATTTTTTGGAAAAAATCGGACCGGAAATGCGCCAGTATTGGTTTAACAGCGATACAGAGGGAAAGCCTTATTCAAGAGATGATTATGAACATATTGTAAGGAGTGCAAAATATAAACGGGATGTCATAGGGTTTGGATCAAAACGCGACTTTGAACAAGAAGGCTATTACGTCCGGAATGACATGTTTCCAAAGCTGGCAGAAGAATTAAAAGTGGATAAAGAAACAATGGCTTTGACACAAAAATACTTGCTCGTCAAGGACCCCCTTTTCACACAAAGAGTTGAAACATTAGAGGAAGATGAGTCATCGGCTTACCTTCTGCATGATGATGACGCTGTTGTTATTGGATCCGAACTCAAACATCCATTTGTCCTTAAGGGTCTTATCGGCATGTCGGCCATGAGTTACGGAGCGCTGGGGAAACATGCCATTACTGCATTATCAAAAGGGCTCGCCATGGCAAAGGGGACGTGGATGAACACCGGGGAAGGCGGGCTATCCCCCTATCACCTGGAGGGTGGTGTCGATATCATGATGCAAATCGGGCCCGGATTGTTTGGCATTCGCGACCGGAACGGAAATGTCGATTGGGAGGAGTTAAAGAAAAAAGGCGAGATTTCGCAAGTAAAGGCATTTGAAATCAAACTGGGCCAAGGCGCAAAGGTTCGCGGCGGCCATATTGATGCGGAAAAAATGAATCCCGAAGTAGCAGCCATTCGCAAAGTAGAACCATACAAATCTTTGGACAGCCCAAACCGCTTCCGTCAATTTCACGACATTCCGACGATGTTCGATTTTATTGAAAAAATTCGGGAGACTACCGGAAAGCCTGTTGGAATTAAAATGGTCGTTGGCGGAAATGACAGTGCCCTTGAGCTGGCAAAGTATATGAGAGATACAGGAATGGGGCCCGATTTTATTTCAATTGACGGCGGAGAAGGCGGAACAGGCGCCTCCTATCAGGAATTGGCAGACAGCGTTGGTTTGCCTATCAAATCAGGCCTCCCCATTCTCGTATCCGCCTTGAACAAATACGGCGTCCGGAACCGTGTCACAATTATCGCATCCGGCAAGCTCTTTACCCCGGACCGGGTGGCTGTAGCGCTCGCCATGGGCGCCGATCTTGTTCAAATTGCGAGAGGCTTTATGATATCCGTCGGCTGCATTCAAACGTTAAAATGCCATTCTAATATTTGTCCCGTTGGTGTTGCTACAACCGATCCACACCTGCAAAAGGCTTTGGTCATCGATGAAAAGAAGCACCGTGCCGCCAATTATCTTATTACGCTGCGAAAAGGACTATTCCGAATATCAGCCGCCGCCGGATTGGATTCCCCCGTTCATTTTTCTCCCAAACATGTCATGTATAAAAATGATAAGGGCATCGTCTATCCACTGGAAAGCATCATGAAAGAAATAGAGAAGCAAATAGAAGCCCGTGATGAAAACTACCCTACTCTGCCTTAAACATCCTTCCTTTTATTTAAGAAAAGAAAATAAGAATGCCCTGTAGGCTGTTGTGGTATTCAAATGATTGATTAAAAGGCATACGGAGGGGTTAGGTTCACAGGATGTGGATCATGCAGACGCTGCTGCACGATACGGCGTTCTTAGTCTGCGAACCTATAGCCCCTGCTACTTTCTTACCCTGTGAAAAAAACAATCTCCGCCCTAAGCGTTTTATCGATATGGAGAATGCCATATGAATAATATGGCATTCTCCGCTTATCAGTCGGTGATCCGGGATTCATAAGCATTACCTTGTTAACATACCGCATCATCGGGATGTGGGAGTGGCCGAAAATAATGATATCCATGCCTTCCCCTTCAAAGGCTTCCAGCGCCCTTTTCTCTGTCATTTGTTTGCTGCCATGCCCGTGTACTATTCCAATTTTATAACCTTCGATCTGAATGATGTCACGTGGGGCCAAATACTCTTTTATTTCATTGTCATCAACGTTTCCATGCACTCCTACAACTTTTGCACAGCTTGAAAGTGTCCGGTATACTTCCATGGAGCTCCAGTCACCTGCGTGGATGATTAAATCAGCTGATTCGCATTCACTTATTAGTTTTTGTGGCAAATTTTGATTATGCGTATCGGATGTAACGACAATTTTCAAGTGCCTGCACTCCTTTTTCATTTGTTATTCATTAAGTTCTTTGACTTATTGCAGATGTACATATGTCGGCAAAATTGAGATGGCGAATACCATCCCTTGACCGAAGCCGATTCATCTTATGATTGAAATCACGAGTGTTCTCGGCTGAATCATAAAAACGTTGATAAAAAAATCGTCCAATATTAATAATAAGAAAGTGGCTGTTTATTTTCTCTCATTTTGCTCACTTTCTGCGTTCCAGTTTTCCTGTCCATAGCTTGATTAAATTGATCTGCTTTCTCGCTCCATTGAGCTATATATTCTTACAATAAATTTATCATTTGTTTATTTAGGCTTTATAATCACTCCATACAATGGAGTTGAAAAATAAATAAAGGAGTGGTTGTATTGAAGGATTTCTTTTCTGCCCTTTTAATGGTAAGCATCGCCTTTGGGATGTTTACAGGTCCAGCACTTGCCGCGCAGGACGGGCCCATCACCAAACAGCAACAGCAGAAGATGATAAATGTAGCCCATCGGGGGGCATCAGGTCATGCTCCTGAAAATACGATGCCTGCGTTTCAAAAAGGTGTAGAAATGAAAGCTGATTACATAGAAATTGACGTCCAAATGACAAAAGACGGCAAATTAGTCATTATCCATGATGCAACGGTAAACCGTACCACGAATGGAACAGGTGCCGTAAAAGATCTTACGTTGGAAGAACTTAAACAACTCGATGCGGGCAGTTGGTTCAGCGAAAAATATGCAGGAGAAAAAATTCCAACCTTTGAAGAAGTTCTGGATGCATTTCGTGGAAAAACCGGGATTTTAATTGAACTTAAATTGCCGGAACGATATCCCGGCATAGAAGAAAAAGTAGCTGAAGCTTTGATTGAACGCAATATGCACAAGCCGGGCAATAAAAAAATTGTGATTCAATCCTTTAACCATGAATCTATTGATAAATCAAAAAAACTTCTGCCGCTTTTACCCCACGGTGTATTATTGGGAGACGAATGGGCAGATGTTACAGATGAACAGCTGGCAGAATTTGCAGCTTATGCGGATTATTTTAACCCTACGCTCAGTATTGTGACACCGGAACTCGTAGACCGCGTTCATGCGGCCGGAATGAAGATTTATCCGTATACATCAAGATCGCAGGAGCAGGCTTACGAATTGTTCTCGCTTGATGTCGATGGAATTATTACCGATTACCCTGAACATGTCTACGACCATCCGGGAAAAAAAACAATCGTTAATAACACCCTTGATTTGCTTTAGATTTAAGGCGGGAGTCTTACATCTGTCCTAATCAATGTAGTACGAGAAAAAAGATTTTTCCTAAAGCTGCTCCATAAAAAAGAGGCTGCCTCAAAAGAACATGGGGACTGGCACCGCCATCATTTAGGCTTGGCTATAGCCTAACCAAAGACTGCAGGTGAAGGTCGTACTCTTTTGGGTAACCTCTCTCATTTTGCTTTTATCTTTTTAAATTCACTTGCATCGAATAACTCATTTAATGTTTGCTGTGTTGCCATTCCGTTGACAGACACGGTTCCGTCTTCTAAAATCCGGATTTCAATTTTGTTACCGGTCCCCGGCAGCTCATTTTCCAAATACTTGTAGGCAGATGTTAAAAAGTGATACCGTTGGTTGGAAGAGCCGACCCACGGCCGGCTCAGATCCAGTTTTTCTTTTACAAATGGGCCGTCGATCAATAAGTCTGTGGCAGCCAGTAAATCTTGGCAGGCTTCCCTGTTTTTCAGATCCTCATACCGATAACCTGAAAACGTCATGACGGTTAATCCGAAATTTTTGACCATGCGTGCAAGCTTTCCCAATGCCTCCGCCTGATCGAAAGGTTCGCCGCCAAGGAATGTAACGCCTTCTATCCCATTTTCTTCTTTACTTTTTTTGATTTCATGAAAGAGTTCTTCAACACCGATGGTTCTTCCGTTTTTCCTTGACCATGTCCAGGGAACGCCGCACCCCTCACAGCGAATGGAACAGCCCTGCACCCAAAGGCAGAATCTTTTCCCCGGACCTTCAACCGTTGTAAGCGGCAAATATCGATGAATGATGAGTTCCATTAGAAGTCAACAATTCTCCCCTCTGTTTTTTCCAAGGAACTTGTTTGCGTTTTTTCGGGAAATGCAAGATAAGGTTTCATCTTTTCCGCCAGGTGCGGTTTAATGGAGAGCACTTCGACAAAATGGTCCAAAGACGTAAAACCATTTTCCCTGCTTCTTGCCTCAAGCACTTTTTTGGCAAACAAAGCGCCGATTCCGGGAACCTTTGCTATCTCTTCCTCGGAAGCCGTATTGATATCAACGATGTCAACCTTTTCTTCAGATTTTTGCTTCATCACCCGTGAAACAGCTGCTGTTTTGGAGGCAGCTTCGACCGTGCCGCCATACTCCCGTGTAATCTGTTCCTTCAATGATTGGATTTCCTTCGCTTTTTGCCCGGTTGTAATCGTCGCTTCCAGCCTTAATAAATACTCCGTCCGTATTTTAAATACATGGACAATCGAAAAGATCCATCCAATTAAAAAAGCAGCAATAACGACATCCGTCATCCAATGCTCTTCCGGAAATACTTCGGTGAGAACCATTGTCATGATAAATATAAATGAATAAATAAGAGCAGCAAAAAACCATTTTCTCTGCTTCACTCGATAGGAGATATAATAAAATGAAACATAATTTAAAAACCCGAATGTCAGGATGGCCCAAAGCATCCAGATTGAGTTTCTCATCTCCCATCCTTTTCCTCTGCCGGTGATGGCCATGGACTAATCCCCCTTATTAAACTGTTTGTTTTGGCGAACAGACTGTATCTCCATTTGAAAATATTCTTCGGTATAATTGGAATCAACAGTTTCGGCATCAAGCAGCTCCTCAAGGAGCTTGATGTATTCCAAACAGTCCTTCCCTTTGATGCCAATTGTCTCCGCACGGATCTCTCCGTCTTCCGTGATCTTTATTCGGATTTTTTTATCGTTCATTTTTCTCACCTGCCGGCCGCTTTAAGTTACATTAAATGTTAATAAAATGGAGCGGTCTTTCTGAATCACTTCCGACTCCAATTCCAACCCTTTTTCTTCGGCATGCTGCAGCAGTTTTTGATAAGTCTCTTGTTGGATCAAATATTTGTACTCCGCGTGCAAATGATCCACAAACTCCAGTGCATCTTCTGCTTGAACACTTTCGTCAAATACCGCTTCAAAGATCCCCTTGTCATTTTGCCGGAAAAAAATTTTAATATTTCCTACCTCTGTTTGACAGTTTTGTTCATTGATTTCATAAACGTCACAGCCGTATTGTTCAATCGCCTTCTGCAGCAAATCCTGGCGTTTCATGACTGTTTGAATGCTGTACGTATGGCCGCTTTTTTTCTCAATTAAAGAGCTCGCGCCCTGTACCAGCGCAATTCCAACCGGTATAAGAACAAGTTCAATGCTCAAAGGTAAACCGCCTTTCATTCAGATTAAAAATCAATCGTACGGCCGCCGCGTGATGTGATGATATCACTGCTGTCCACCGCTTCATCACTTTCAGTATATTCGGCACGGTCTTCTTTTGGTGTGGCCGCTACCGCCCTTACGTTGGCCCAATCACGGATTGTTTTGATTTGTTCTGCCTGGGTAACCGATAACGGGATGAACTGCTTGCATATTTTTTCAAAATCGGCCAATGTCACACTTCTTTCTTCGTAAAAAGCCTCAAATAATCCGTTGATGACTACTTGTTCGATTTCGGCGCCGACAAAACCTTCCGTCAACCAGGCAAGATCATTCAGATTGGCTTCGCTTATTTGAAAGTTCCCCAAAACATCAGGATCTTTTAATCTCTTTTTTAAATGTACTCTAAAAATCTCGACCCGTTCCCGATGCGTCGGCAAATCAACGAAAAAAATTTCATCAAATCGGCCTTTACGAAGCAATTCCGTCGGCAAACCTGAAATATTATTGGCTGTGGCGATCACAAAGACGGGCTTTTCCTTTTCTTGCATCCACGTCAAAAAATGGCCAAAAATACGTGTAGCCGTTCCGCCGTCACCGGTTGAGTTTATTCCGCTGAATCCTTTTTCAATCTCGTCGATCCATAAAATCGAAGGGGCAATCGCTTCGGCTGTCTGCAGCGCTTTTCGCATGTTATCTTCACTGCTTCCCACAAGTCCGCTAAAAATTTTTCCCATATCAAGCCGCAGTAAGGGAAGCTGCCACATCTCACTGATTGCTTTGCTGATGAGGCTCTTGCCGCATCCGGGCACCCCTGTTATCAGTACACCTTTGGGAGCAGGCAAACCATACTTTTGGGCGGATTCCAGCCATGATTTGTTTCTTTTCCGCAGCCATCGCTTTAAATTTTCCAGCCCCCCGACGTCATCCATATTCAAACGGCTGTTGACAAATTCAAGAATCCCCGTCTTTTTAATGATTTGTTCCTTTTCGCCCAAAATGATTTCCACATCGTCGATTGAAAGTTTCCCATCTTCCACCATCGCCCGTGCAAATGCATTCTCCGCTTCAGACAAAGTAAGGCCGAGCGCCGCTTTTACAAGCTTTTCTTTTTCTTCTTCAGTCAGGTTGATTTCGATCCGGCCGCTCCGTTTATTAACGGCTATGAGATCATCGAGAATTTGTTTGATTTCATCAAAAGTGGGCAAATCAAAATCGAAGATGGTCACATCCTTTTCCAGGTCGTGCGGCAACCTTAAAACAGGAGAAAGAAATACGACGTTTTTAGGATTGGGGCTCCGCTTGAGACTCAAACTTATATCCCTTAATTTTCGAACCACCTGATGATCGGCAGGCCGTACGTCATCCCCAAAATAAATATGGAAATCATGGAGTACAAAAATGGCAGGTTCCTGATATTTGCCAATATATTCCAAAGCTTTAAGCGCCGATTTCGTATCTCCTTTTCCGTCTCCTTCCCCCTCGATCCCGGTCGTTATTTTCCACGTGATGACTTTCCTTTCCGTTTTGATTAATTCCTGATTGGAAGCAATCGAACGTATAAGCGAAAGCACCCTGTCCTCTTCCCATGTTGATATATAGAGGAAAGGAAACCGTGCTTTAAACAAATTGGCCATTAATCTTTCCCGATCCATCTTTTTTTCCAATTTTTATATCCCCCTGCAAATTCTTCTAAACTCTAATTTCTATTATAGTAAAACCTTTATGTAATAACTATCGCCGTTTACTCTTATATTTTTTTAGCTGCTTTGTTCATTTGTTTTTAATTTTAAAAAACCAAACACCAATTTTTATTTTTTTTCAAATTAAAACAGAATATATCTCTTCTATCCATTAATCCTAAAGTGACTATTAAAAAGCTTTAAGACACACAACTCCGATACAAACAGCAGAAAAAACAATTTAATGAAATTTGACTTTTTATCAAAAAATAAGTACAATTTTCATATGAATATGTTTTTTCTATGGGCCCAATACAAAGAACAGGTAAAATATAATCGATACAATTACCAAATGGACTTATTGAATAACAAAAACAAAATAGAATTATAGGTAGTGTGAACAATGGAAACTTATCAATTAGCACAAGAAAGTCAATTGAACGATTTATTACATGTGAAAATCCATCAATATAAACAACAAAATGATGGGGAGTGCGCTTCCTATATTCCGGAATTAAAAAAGGCGGATCCCTCCCATTTATCCATTTCTTTACTGCTCCCCGATGGTACACATTATACTGCCGGAGATCACACGGTTTCTTTTACAATTCAAAGTATTTCAAAAGTGCTTTCATTCATCACAGCCTGTATGCATCACGGCATAGAAAGCGTTCTCAACTGGGTGGATGTTGAACCTACAGGGGATTCTTTCAATTCCATTCTTCGCTTTGAACTCACAAATCAAAAAAAGCCATATAATCCAATGATCAATGCCGGGGCTTTAACTGTGGCATCTTTACTGCCGGGTACAAATGATAACGAAAAATTGATGAATGTAACAAATTTATTATATAATCTTTTGGGAAAAGAAGTCTGCATAAATGAAAAGGTGTTCATGTCCGAATGGGAAACAGCTTATCGAAACCGGGCACTTGTCAACCTTTTGGCGGAAAATGATCTATTGGCCGGCGGAGTTGACGAAACGCTGTTAACCTACATTAAGCTATGTTCCATTGAAACCAGCGTCCATGATTTGGCAAAGATCGGATTGATTTTGTCCATGGATGGCTATGATCCCATCGAACAAAAACAACTCATTCCGGTGAAGATTGCACGCCTATCGAAAGTCTTGATGTTTACTTGCGGAATGTATAACTCTTCAGGTAAATTTGCGGCATCTGTTGGTATTCCTGCAAAAAGCGGGGTATCCGGCGGCATCCTCGCCAGCATTCCTCCATCAACACGGAATCTTAATGTCTTGTCACAAGGGTGCGGGATAGGCGTTTACGGCCCTGCCATCGACAGGTATGGGAACAGCGTAATGGGGGTTCGCATATTACAGGATTTGGTGGAGCAGTTTCATTTAAATATATTTTAATAAAACGGGCGGTGTTATATGTGGAATATTCAGACAACGAAAGGCTTGACATCCTAAAAAGATATATTCCTGTTGCAGACATGATTGCCGCCACTTTCGGCAGCAACTGCGAAGTTGTCATACACGACCTGAAAAACCTTCAATCGTCCCTCATTTACATTACAGGAAATGTGACAGGCAGGAAGCTCGGCGCCCCAACAACGGAGGTCATCGTCAGAGAGCTGAGACGCCAAGGTGATGATGTAAAAGATATGTTGGGCTTAACGGCCCAAACGCGAGATGGAAAATTTATTAAAACATCCACTTCTTTTATCAGGGATCCTCATGGCAAGGTGATTGGCTTTTTGGGAATTAACTTTGACATTACAGCATTCACGATGGTTAATTCCATTATCAGCGAGTTCTCGGCTGCTCATGACATGGAGTATATCGGGAAGCCATTTCAAGAATCATATGCCCAAACGGTGGAAGAAGTTTTTGAAAATCTGATCGAAAACACCCTGCGTGAAATTGGGGTTCCAATCGCCGATATGAAAAAAGAGGACAAAGTACTGTTTGTTAAAAAACTTGAAGAAAATGGCGCCTTCCTCATCCATGGGGCTGTTGATCGTATTAGTGAGGTACTGGGGGTCACAAAGCAAACTATTTATAATTATCTTGATATTATTCGCTAGTCAAATGATTCTATAAAATGATCGGCACTCCCGGCCAAACATCATACGAAACGATAAACAAGGGACAACGCTTTCAGCTGCGATCTGAGCGTTGTCCCTTGTTGTCATTCACCTTACATTCCTCCACCAACCTGATGATTGAGTTGCCTTATGATGGCTTCATTACTGGTTATTACTTTCAGTTTCAGTTTATCCTGTAATATTTCTTTACACTCCAAGGCTCGCAAATTTGTGCATGAAAGAAACAGAACATCTGTATATTCTAAATACTCCGATTGCATTTCTATAAATCTGATAATGTTTTCGGGAGTCAGCTTGCCAATTTCTATATCCTTCAGTAAATTCATACCACGCGAGTAATTTACGTTAAAACCGGATTCTTCCAGTCCTTTTACCATGCGCATGGTTACTGAGTCTACATATGGTGTTATAACAGCCAAACGGTTGGGGTTTATTTCCGTTAAATAGGTTAATACTGCACTGAAAGCAGAAACTACCCTGCACTTTAATTTGGCAAATATGGTTCCCTTTAATGTTTCATCCCCCTGTCTTCCATAGATTGCGCCAGCTGATGTACATCCAAATACCACTGTTTCCGGTTTGATTTCCTCAAGAAATGAAATGGCACGAGGAACCTCTTGGGCGATCATGATCTTTTCGGATTCCACTGTCACATCTTTCAGCCACATTCTTTCCGTATGAACGGAGAAATGATTTGGCAAGTATCTTTTCATGTCAAACTCTAAAGTAGTGTCTGTATGCGGCACCAATAAACCAATTCGACTTTGGTCATTGAAAATACTCATTCTCCCCATCCTTTAATAAATACGTAAACTTTAATATATATGCTATTACATTCCGAGAAAGGTTCTAATCGCACCTACAAAACTGTACAGTCCTAAAAAGGTACAAACCAGTACAACAATGATACCCAATATATTGGTTTTTAATGTATTTGCATATTCACCCAGTAATTTCTTATTGTTCATAATGAATAATAACAAAATGGCCACTCCCGGGAGCAGAATTCCATTTAAAGCTTGTGCAAATAAAATAACATCCATCGGCTCGAAGTCAAAGAGAAGAGCAATAATGCCGATAATAACTGTGCTGGCAAAGACCAATTTATATTTCGGGTTCTTCATCCCATTTTCCCACTTCATCACACTGCTAATCGTCAATGCAGCTCCAAGCGGCGTCGCTGCCGCCGATGATAAACCGGCTGCAAAAATACCGATGGCAGTAAATGCTTTGGCCCAAGTTCCCAATAGCGGTTCAAGCTGCAATGATAAATCTGCTACATTTTGAACATCCAAGCCCCTTATTACAGTTGCAGATGTAATTAAAATGGCTGCCGTAATTAAACCGCCAACCCCGATGGATACATATATATCCCACCGGGATTCTCTCAAATATTCAGGTTTATTCCATCTTTCCTGCACTGTGGACGCATGAATAAAGAAATTGTATGGAACAACAGTAGTCCCGATTAAAGCAATAATTAATAAGACGGATCCATCGGGAATAGCCGGGATAAATGCTCCTTTTAATATTCCGCCTACATTGGGCATAGCCACAATCATTGTGACAATAAAAGTTAAACTCATCACGACTACTAAGAAAATCATGACTTTTTCTATAAGCTTATAACTTCCCTTTAAACCAAAGAATAAAATAATTAGACCTACTGCAGGACCAATCACTTTGACAGGCCATCCGGTCAAAGTCGAAAGACCAATTGAAGTACCGGTTAAATCACCGCTTATATAAGCTGCACAGCCAACCCCAATGGATATCATGACAAACCACATCGTCCCAAATTTTAATATTGGGTTTGTAAATTGATCCCTGATCGCTTCACCCAATCCTTTTTGGCCAATGATTCCCAGCCGGGCTGCCATTTCTTGCAGTATAATGGTCGTAATAATCGAAAACAGTACTGCCCATAATAGTGCATATCCAAATGACGCTCCCGCTCTCGTTGCGGTTGTCACCGTACCCGGACCAATAAAAGAAGCAGTTATGATAGCACCCGGCCCAACAACTTTCACCCGGTCCATAAACGTTTTTTTAGCCGCAGGAGCGGACTCTTTGATTTGTAAATTCTCCATTTCTCTTCCCCCATTTTAGATATACGGCAAGCTTTACATTAAAAAAGTTTCATTTTTCCATTACCCAAACCAGGAATACGCTTTCAACTCCATTGAAAAGCAAATCGGCATGAGAATGAATATTTTGAATTTTTTATTAATTATATGAATCGTTTAAAAAGCATAAAGACAAACGATTGTTTTGCACATTTTCTTGTCATCTCTACCCTGTTCATCGTAGACATGAATGATGGCCCGCCTCCCTCCCCTTTATAGAATAGTCTCTCGGCATTCGCCGAGTTAGATGGGTCAAAGGATCTCTTGACCCAACTGTTTGATTCCCCTCCTACTTT
>NZ_JBFEGN010000085.1:0-14680 GCF_047228825.1 Siminovitchia jepli | reverse complement strand
TTGTAATCATCCATAAATCCCCCTAAATCATGATAAATACAGTTAAATTATCCCATATTTATCAAAATTTGGGGGGGGTAAAATAAGTGAATTATCTCGAAGAATTTTTACTCCTCAAAGCTGCGCTTAAAAGAGCGAACCAAATTATTCAACATCCTTCACCATGAACGTGGCAATCTCGGGGAAGAACGCCAGTACAACAATAAAGACCAGCATAAATAATGCGTATGGGATGACTCCCCTGACAATCTCGCTTATCGTGTTTCTTCTGTCCAATCCCTTTAACACAAATAAATTCATTCCCACAGGAGGGGAAATAAGTGCCAGTTCCATGTTGATGACCATGATGATCGCAAACCAGATCGGATCAAAGCCAAGCATGGTAATAATCGGATAAAGAATGGGAAGTGTAATGACGAGAATGGAGACCGTTTCCAAAAACATCCCGAGAATCAGCAGCACAATATTGATCATGATAAAGATGACCCATCGTGATATATCCAGGGAGGTTGCATAATTGACAACCGTTTGCGGGATCTGCAATATCGTCATGATGTAACCCAAAAGCATTGCCCCAACCATAATAAACAGAATCATCGCGGTCGTCTTCACGGTTCCCAAAAGAATCATTTTTAAGTTATGAAAGGTTAAATTTTTATATACCAATGCCGCAATTAAAAAACTGAGTACGACACCAACCGCTGCAGCCTCCGTTGGTGTAAAAATGCCTGAATAAATACCGCCGATAATAATAAGTGGCATCAGCAGTCCCCAACCTGCAACACGGGTTGATTCCATTCTCTCTTTCCATGTGGCCGGCTCATCTTTCATATGTCTGCCCAAGTATGCCGCATAAAGCATAAAAACAAGGGAAAGAACAATCCCTGGAACGACTCCGGCTATAAATAATTTACCGACAGATTCACCTGTAACAGAGCCGTAAATGATCATCGGGATGCTGGGTGGTATCAAAATTCCAAGTGTTCCGGCTCCTGCCAATAAACCGAGTACTTGCCTCCGTTCATAGCCGCGTTTCACCATTTCAGGAATAGCGACCGCTCCAACCGTTACGGCAGTAGCAACACTGGATCCGGATATAGCGGAAAAGATCGTGCAGCAAAAAATCGTTGCAATCGCAAGCCCTCCAGGAAAATGCCGAAACCATCTGCTCGCCATTTCATACATATCCCTGCCGACGCCGCTGACCAGCAGTACCTGGCTCATTAATACATACATCGGCAAAGCTGTGAGTGAAAAGTCGTCGAGAGCATCATACGATACGATCGGAACCTGGTTAAATGCAAATGTTCCCCCATTAAACAGATAAAGTCCGATAACCGACAGCAGCCCCAACGCAAAAGCGACCGGAAGCCCAATGAGGAGGAGAAAAGCCATACCGCCCGTAAAGAAAACATTCATACATGATCTCCCCCTTCTTCTTGCTCCGCAGGGTCAACAATTTGCAAAATAAACGCCAAACAAAGCAGTATTCCACCAATTGGAAGAAATAATTTTGGTAAATACATGGGAATCCGGAGAAGTGATGAAGATGTCTCCCCCAATTCAAGCGTTTTGCCAACATGTATAAATCCATAAATTGTAAAAATAATGCTAAAAACGAGTCCCAAAGAACTGGACAGGTAGAAAAAGATCGTTTTCCACCTGTCGTTTAGAGCGTTAATCAGCAAATCAACCGTTACATGGGCGTATGTCCGGACTGCATAGGCCCCTCCCAAGAAGCAGCTTCCTATAATGGCATAAATGGAAAGTTCCGTTGCCCATATGGTAGGTTTATGGAAAAGAGATCTGGCAATCACTTCATAGAAAACCATTATTACTGTCAGTAACACGAGCCCCCCGGAGGCATACGCTCCCATTTTGATGACCCAGTCGCATATGCCGCTTATTTTTTTCATAGGTTTTTTTCTCCTCTCGCAATCCCGAACTATTTATTCTTCTCTGCTATCTCAAGCAGCTCTGCTCCCAATTCACCGGCATTTTTCTTAAAGACTTCCTTCACCGGCTCGGCTGCTTCAATCCACTTGTCAAGTTCATCCGCAGGCACTTCGTAAACTTCCATGCCTTTTTCTGCCAACTCTTCAGTTGATTTCTTATCTTCTTTTTCTGCCTGTTCCCTAATCCAATCTTCGGTTTTCTTCGCTTCTTCTTCAATAAGGGCTTTGGAATTATCGGGCAGCTTGTCCCAGAAATCTTTGTTGACAGCCAGCAGGAATTCCAAATAAGCATAATTATTAATCGTAAGGTATTTTGTCACTTCATCATATTTTCTTTGCACCATGGCCGTTGTCCCGGAAGTTGCACCATCCACCGTATTTCTTTGCAGGGCCATATATACTTCCCCGGCGCCCATGAAAACAGGTGATGCCCCATACGCTTTAATCAATTCGGATGGCAAGTCTCCAATACTGCGAATTTTTAAGCCTTTAAAATCGGAAGGAGATTTAAGCGGTTTTTTATTGTTTGCAAATTGAACAAATCCATAGTCAGCAAACATTAATACCTTTGCACCTTTTTCCTCCATGGCACCGCGGAGTTTGTCCCCAAATTCGCCATTTACAGCTTCTCCAACACTCGAATAGTCGTTAAATACATAAGGAACATCAAAAATACCCATTGCAGGGACAGTGGATGCCCATAATGTCGAAGAGTTGAGTCCCATTTCCACCCCGCCTGAAAGAATGGATTGGTTCATATCCTTATCGCTCAACAGCTGGCCCGCAGGATACACTTGCATTTTAATTTTTCCGCCTGATTTTTCTGTTACATTTTTGGCAAATTCTTCAATTCCCTTTGAGACATAATGATCCTGTGGCAAGTTGTAGGCGAGCCGGATGGTCGTTTCTTCATATTCATTGCCCCCAGATGCAGATCCAGCCTCTTCGCTTTTTGATTTTCCGCCGCATGCAGCAAGCGCTACCAGCAATAAACTTGCAATAAATACACTAAACAGTTTTTTCATTCTCTTTTCCCCCTCGTAAATATTATTTCAATGAAGAATTTTGCAGGTTCGTCCCGCTTAAATCACTCCATCCTCTTTCAATCTTTTGAAATCTTCGAAAGAAAAGTTCATAAATTCTGTCAATACATCTTCGTTATGTTCACCAAGTTTGGGACCAATCCAATCGAGATCTCCTGGGGTCCTTGAAAGTTTGGGCACAATACCGGGAACCAACACTTTTTCCCCGCCAGGCAGTTCGACTTCCCGGAGCATGTCCCTGGCTTTGTACTGTTCGTCTTCAACAATTTCCTTAATGCTGTAAATGGGACCTACCGGTACAGACGCCCTGTCCAAAATTTTCTGAACTTCTTTTAATGGATATTGCAATGTCCACTGTTCAATGGCTTGATCCAGGAATTCAACATTTTCAACCCGCCCTTGGTTGGTCAAAAAACGTGGATCATTGGCTATATCTTCCCTGCCAATGGCCATCATGAGCCGCTGAAAAATTTTATCTCCGTTTCCGCCAATCACAACATAATTGCCATCTGCACATTTATACGTATTCGAAGGTGCGATCCCCGGCAATGTCGCTCCGGTTCTTTCTCTTATTTGACCTGTCAGATCATATTCAGGCAAAATCCCTTCCAGCAGGCTAAACACAGATTCATATAATGCTACGTCCACCACTTGGCCTTTTTTATCCGAATCGGCATCTCTTGCCCTGAGCGCCATGAGAATGCCAATGACTGCATACAAGCCGGCCACCATGTCACCGATCGCGATTCCGACACGAATAGGAGGGAGATCCGGATAGCCGGTTAAAAACCTTAATCCGCCGATTGCCTCTGCTACACTGCCGAATCCCGGTTTCTCCTTATAAGGACCGGTTTGGCCGTATCCGGAGATTCTTGCAAGGATGATAGAGGGGTTTATCTTTTGCATATCTTCATATCCAAGCCCCCATTTCTCAAGCGTGCCCGGCTTAAAGTTTTCCAGGACCACATCCACTTTTTCAACCAGCTCTTTAATAATGTCCTGTCCTTCTTTATGGCGGAGGTTAACGGTAATAGATTTCTTATTTCTTGCCTGCACATACCACCAAACGGAAGTATCCTTATGCATAACACGCCAATTCCGGAGCGGATCTCCGGAAACCGGTTCTTCCACTTTTATGACTTCAGCACCAAATTCGGAAAGTATTTTTCCCGCAAAAGGTGCAGCAACCAAATTGCCAAGCTCTAAAACTTTTACACCTTCTAGTGGTTTTTTATTTGCCAATTGATTCACTCCTACTTTTTGGCAATCAGTTCCTCAAAATGCCTATAATCACTTTCAATGTGCATCCTCATGCTGGTTCTTGCAGCTTCAGCATCTTTATTTTCAATTGCCTGAAAAATCTTGCCGTGTTCAACAATGGCATTTTCCATGCGAAAAGGGTTCACTTCGAGAATTGCCCCGCGATAAAAAGTTTTTACCCCTCGCAGCTGTGAAGTAATGGCAATAAGAAAAGGGTTTTTACCGGCTTTAATAATGGTCTCGTGGAAAATGTTATTGATTTCGTGCACTTCCACTAAGGTCGGATGATTCTTGACCCTCTCCATCTCCGAAAACTGCTCTTTTAGCATTGCCAATTCTTCAGGCGTCCTCCTTAATGCAGCATAAAAGGCAGCAAGCGATTCGATTTCAATTCTGCATTCATATAAATACTTGTAATCTTCTATTGTCGGTTTTACAACCGTTACGCCGCCTTTTTTATTGACCAGCAGAAGCCCGTCTTTTTCAAGCATCCGGACCGCTTCCCTTATGGGACTTCTGCTAATACCCAGTTCTTCGGCAATCTTTTCCTCAATCAATCGCTCGCCTGGCTTCATTTTTCCTAAAATGATTCTTTCTTTTAAGTACTCATATACCTGTTCTTTCAGTGTTTTTTGTTTTCTGACTTTTTTAACGATAAAAACCTTCCCCCTTTTTTCGTCGACGGTATACAAATATTTTTATTTAAGAGTATACTAATAATTCGGCTGGGTCAATGCCCGGATCAGATGTTGAGTAATAAAAAAGTTGTTTAATGTGCAGTTGAAATAAAGTTGCACCGTTTTACCCCTTTGTATATGATTTGTCCATAGGGATTTTTCATGGCAATAATAAATAAAGTTTTATTCCATTAACGGGCCAGTTTGCTGAATAAACAGGAAAGAATAAAAGAGGTACAGTGAACTGTACATTACATTACAATAGAAAATATTCTTGACAGGAATAATATAAGTGTATACAATTTAATTGATTGGTTAACCAAATTTAAAAATGACCATTCAATAAAATATAAAGGTGGATATTTAAATGGAAAATAAACAATATTTAATAGCTGAAGCCAGGAGAGAACAAATTATTAAAGCTGCAGTAGAAGTTCTAAGAGAAGTTGGATACGTCAGCACGAGCCTGTCCAAAATAGCAAATAAGGCAAATATAAGTACGGGGCTTATATCTTATCATTTCTCTGGTAAGGAAGATTTGATGAACAATACCTTAATGTATTTGGTTCAACAAGAGTGGGGCTTTATTAAAGAAAAAGTAGAACAAAAACAAACACCTACGGAAAAATTAATGGCCTTTATAGAAGCGAGTTTAGCCTATCAGGTTACAAACCGGGTAAATAACATTGCTTTAATTGAAATTGTTTTTAATGCCCGTACGCCAGATAACGTACCTTATTATCTTATAGAAGATAATGATGAAGATTTGTTAAATGATTTATTGCAAGAAATTCTTGACAAAGGGCAAGAATCTAAAGAATTTAGTGATTTTCATCCTCAAGTGATTGCAACTGTTATTCGAGGGGCAATATCAGAGTCTATGTTATCATCTCAGCATGAACTTACCCTGGAAGAATATAGTGAAAAACTTACAAAAGCCATATTAAAAATGGTTAAATGAGGACGATGGCAAATACTCCAAAAATCTTAAGCTTTAAATATAATGTTGGAGGTGGCAATTTAAATGGAAAGTACATCTAAAATTGGTATGGGGTTCTTAGAAAAGTTGATTGCAATATTATCTCCTGTTGTTTTAGGAACGATAGGTTGGTTTCTCCCGAAGTTGTTGGAATTAATAAAAAGAATACCTGTCTTTTCAGATTCAAAAGTCATTGAACTTTTGAATTCATTCAATCCTTTTTGGGTATCTATTATCTTGATGTTCGCAGGCGGTATTATAGGTATTCTTTTATCACTAACAATCTATAGTGAAGCATTAAAAATGAGCGTAAATAATCAAGAAATAATGATCAATAAAGATGATAAAGAAAAGAAAATTAGAAAGTCTGAAGTAAAAGAAATCTTTATGGAAGATAATACAGTCGTAATTATCGGTAATAAAGGTCAAGAACTTTTGAGTGAAAATACGGACATCAAGAGGAACAAAATAAAAGAAATCTTTCTGTATCATCATTACCCCTGGAGTGAACAGGATCCATATGTAGATGAATTCGTTCTTTGGACCCTGGAAGATAATGCATTTGGAGAGAAAATCAATGCTATCTTATATGAACGTAGAAATGCAATTAGAGAAGGAGATAAGAAAAAAGCAAAAAATTTAAAAATGGACTTAAATGAGCTAGGGATAGTCGTGAAAGATCGAAATGAGGATCAATATGTACGAAAGGTTCAAGACTAATCAAGTTTACTGGTCTTTAAAACCATCTTCCGCAATAAGGCGCGATTATGGAATAACACTAAACAACTTTTTTATCGCAAATTCTGTCCATAACCATGAGTCGAACATGAAAATTAAACAATTATTTTTTTGGAAGGCCGCACTTTTCAACGGAAGAATGCGGCTTTTAGCAATCAAAATTAAACGACTTTATTTTCATTAAACATCAGAAAATATGCCCAATTTATTTGAACAAGCCTATGAGAAACGCTTTTTCTTGATGAAATTAACTCTCACAGCCTAAGCCGGGAGCCAGGCGACCCGCCGCTCTTCCTTGGGATATGATTGACCTTTATGGCCCTGGTATCTTTTGTAGATACTTTTCGCCCAAAAACTTTAGTATAATGATAATTAGAAAAATTTTGCAATAAATGAAAGGGGATCGTAATATGGAACAAATCACTCACGCCATTCAAGATGATTATCCGGATGAATTCGCCCATTGTTTCGGGTGTGGAAAGTTAAATGAGGCCGGCCACCACTTTCGGACAGGTTGGCAAGGAACCGAAACTGTTACGATCTATGAGCCAAAAGAAGAGCATACCGCCATTCCCGGTTTCGTGTACGGCGGCTTGATTGCCTCACTCATTGATTGCCATGGGACAGGATCGGCAGCGCTTGCGTTACATAGAAAAAACGGCCATGAGCCCGGAAGCGGACATGAGCCCCCCCGATTTGTCACGGCTTCGTTACAAGTTCATTTTGTAAAGCCAACCCCGCAAGGTGTGGCTTTAAAAGCGCTCGGAAAGGTCGAAGAAATTCATCCCAAGAAGTTCAAAGTAAATGCAGAAGTTTTTGCAGGAGACACGCTTTGTGCAACAGGTGAAGTGGTTGCTGTCGTCATGCCGGATACTTTTAAACAATAGCTGGAAAGAAGCATCCTTTCGCGGGATGCTTCTTTCCCATTAAGGATCGGGACACCTTTTTTACTCCGTTTTGCTCTCTATGAAACTTTTTCTGTCTGTATTCGTAAACATGGGCAGATGGACGAGGAGGAATGGAAATGAAAAAAGCAGGTGTTTTTGGTTCACTGGTTGTCATTGCACTGATTATTGGTACCGTTGTATGGTATGTCAATACCGCTTCCGGGCAGAGAGCGATTAAAAATATTAAGTCAAACAATACCGGGGGAATGGAAAGGACTGTAAAAGTATACGGCAGTAACGGTAAACTCATTGAACAATATGAGGGAAAAATCGATATTCAAGATACCGAGTACGGAAATAAGGTACTGTTTGATTTAGATGGAAAACGCATCGTGATCTATAATGCAACGGTTGTGACGGAAGAAAAATAAGTTTAATCAAACATTTGATTGAAAATGGCCCGTAAACGGATCCTATCAAGATTCATTCAGCTAATCAAACATTTGATTAAACCTTATTCGTGACCACAAAAAGGGACGTCCAACAATTTGTTGAGCGCCCCTTTGATCACTTTTTTTGAACTTATTTAATATATAACCCTGCCACTTCGTCTTGATCGTTAAAGGTAATGGTGAACACACGATTTTCATTACTATATTTTGCCACGAGCACAACAATATAAAAACCGTCTTTTTCTTCCACTGACGATTTATCAATCTTTTCATAGTTTCCGGATTCCTCGATAATAGGCGTTAGCTCTTTCATTTGATCTTCCGGCAATCCCGTTTTCATTTCATCATCGAACATTGCATGCACTTCTTGATACTTGCCTTCGTTTAATAATGAGACAATATTTTCAGCCTTCGAGATATATTTTTCCGAAGTCGCATCATCGACTTTTTTGCCCCCGCATGCGGCAAGTGCCAGCATGGCCATAACACTTAGCACGGTAAATAAAACTCTCTTCATTGCCATACTCCCTTTCTTTTGGTCCATAAACCATAATTGAACACGGCCAACGCCATCATAGCTAACGTTACTTCCAAAACGGGCAGTACGTGATCTTTCGGGACATATAACGGCAAAATCCCAACCAACGCATCCACAAACCCATGGATCAATATGGCGAGCAGAACGTAAAAAATCCTCTTTTGGACAACGCCTTGCAACACGATAATCGAAAGCCCTATATGCAATAACATCGCAAAGAAACGCTCAATACCACCGATAAAATAAATTTCGCTGTCGGCAAGAGCGGCGGAAGAAAACAGCAAGGCGATCGCACTGCTGCCGACAAACAACACCGCTTCGATGCCGCCATGGCCTGCACCGAATAAAAAGCCCGACTGCCAATCACGCTGCCTCATGAAAAATCGCATCGCCGTAAAGCGGGCGAGTTCCTCAACAATACCGGCCGATAAACCGAGCACTATAGCAAATAGGACAGGCTCCGTAGCGCTAAACATGACAAAGGCTGTACTATGTTCCCCTATATATTTCAGTAATGGTATGCGGATCAAAACTTGAGATACAACAAACGCCAACACACCCAATAAAAACGGAAAATACCGTTTCCTAAAACACGCATAAAGAAATGCAGCTATCGGTAATCCCATGCCGATGGCCGCTGTAAAAATAACACCCGCCACAGAACATCCACTCCCCTATGAAAGTGTATAACAGCACGCGTTTAAAGTCTGCAGCTTTATCATATTTGGTTCAATTTTCATCATAGTTGGTCACTTTTTTCAATAAGAGTGTTTGGCTAAAATAAGGGGCTGTAAAAGCCGTTTCCAACGTTGCATTAGCTGTTTTATCAATCAAACGCTTTAACGAAAACAGCCCGTATCCCCGGTTTCCTTCTTTACTGGAATAGCATTTTTCGTATATTTTCTGCAAATCAATGGCTTCATGCCTGCAGCTGTTGCGGACAATAAAATATTGGCATTCCTCTTTTTCAAAAAAGGCAAGTTGCAGCAATTTTTCCTTGCTGCAAACCGCTTCTTCCATCGCGTTATCGACCAAAATGGAAATGGCGCGAATAAAAGAAATCATGGGCATCGCAATCTCTTGAATCGGCTGTGGAATATCGACCATTACTTTTACTTGCTGCTGCTGGGCAGCCACCACTTTTACGCTCAACACGCTTTTCACTTCGGGAACAGCGATGCGCGACAACTTCACAATATCCAACTCGCGATTGTTCATCAGTTTTGAAGTCGGGGCGATTACATCACGATAAACTTGTTCGATTAGTGTTATATTTTTCGTACGCACTCCTTCATCCAATGCCAATAACACATTCAGATAATCATGGCGAAAACTGGCCAATTCATCATGCAGAAGTTCCAACTTCCCCACATAATCCAGCAGTTCCTTATCCAGGCGCTCTTGTTGTTCTTCCAACATCCTTTCTTTTGTCAAATGGGAGCCGATCAACACCATTAACAGCAGCACAAAAAACAAAACGAATGCCGCCATATAACTCGCTTGTTGATATTGTTGATACAAGGCAGCCAATAAATGGGTCGCAGGCGCCGTCAAAATCAGCTCTACAATGAGGCCGGCAACAAGAAGCACAAAGCTTATGTAATAAAGGGGGCTATCGACAATATACCGGGCAAGCTTTTGAATCGGCTTGCCCCAGAGCACAATGCAAATGACAATGGCAATCGAAACGATAAGATGAATGATGCTGGCTGTCCATACATACAAATTAAATGGTGTGAACAAAAACAACTTTATGCCAAGTTCTATGAATACCATTTTCGCCAATGTAATGATGACGATACTTACTAATGCAAAATAGAGGCTTTGCATAAAAGGCAATTCGTCCTTCATCAAACCCAAACTCAATAAAAATAGCAGCAGCATCAAAATATTAAGTTCAGGATAACCTGTTACGGTCACAACAATGCCGAGCAAGATCGTGAAGACAATGCTTAAAGCGATTACCATGACATAGGACAGGCGGTTATAACGAATCAAGCGAATGTATAATAAGACATGGCTAATGCCAATCAGCACAATCGCGATTATATCATACACGTACATTTACAGCTCACCCTTTAATATCAGGCGTACTTTCCGCCCTAAACGACGTGACACAGGAACGCGTTTGCCGCTTTTTAAGACGATCATCTTTTGCTTTGCATCATAAGAAGACATTTGTACGGTATTGACGATATAAGATTGATGACAACGAAGCAAACGTTCATCCAATGCTTCCATTTCTTTTAACGTGCCATAAAAAGAAATCAAGCGGTCCGTCGTCACCAATGCCAACCGATGCGGTTCATCAGTCCTGATATACTCCACCGTTGCAAACGGCACACGTATAGCTGTATGGGCGTTTTCAACAATAAAATCATCGGTCTGAATATCAGTTCTATTGCGCGCCTGATAATGCAGCAGGCATTGTTCAAACAGGCGATAGCGTTCATCATGAGGCAAGCCCTTATCAATAAACGTTAAAGCCGACACCATATATTGATACGAGATGGGTGCAAATTCGGAATGCGTTGTGACAAACACAATCATGCCGTGTGCATCATATTTGCGGATCTCTTGTGCGACTTGCAAACCTTTGCGCTCCTCACTTTTAATTTCAATATCCAAAAAATATATCGGGACATAGGTTGTCAGCGGCATTTTTTTAATAATATCCGCACTTTTACTCGTCACTTCAATAAAATCATACGGCACCTGACGTTTTTCACAAATTTCCTTCACCAGCCGCTTCATATGCTGAGCTTGAATTACATCATCTTCCAAAATAAAAATACTCAAATCCATCACTCGCTTCAAAACAATCTATAAGTAGCATAGCATGATTGTGCCGAAGTTTTTGCCAAAACTTCAAGAAAAGCGCGTTCGCGATGATCATATTTTTTGATAATAAGATGTTCGGGCTTGTCAGGATCAATCTTGATTATTACCCTCCAGCCCATTTCTTCACATACAGTATAAATATCGTAGGCTTTTTTTCCTCCGAATAAACTGTAAAACTGCCGGCCTTGCATTATCCTCCTTCATATTAAGAACAGCGCAAGCGCCTTGCCCATCGACGTACAGACTTGAGTGCCTCCGACGAGATAAAGGAAACACGGCGACGAAGGCAGGCTCAAGCAGCGACGTCCTCGAAAAAGCTTCGCTTTTCCTTCGTGCGATGCTGATGCTGTCGAAGCTTTCCTTGTCCTGCCGCTTCGCCTGCACTAGCACATCCTGTGCGTCGGAGCCGATGTTGACTTATCGTAGGAAAGCTGCTTCTTTGAATTGGCATCCTGAGCTTTGCGACGAGCTGAACAAAGCTTCATCGAATATGCTATGGCGCAGGAGCACCCTTTGAGGCGGAAGTCTGCTAGTCGATAGACGCTGGCCGCCTTAGGTCGCCACGTCCTGTGGCGCCGGCGGCACTAGGACGTCCTGTCCGTCGAAGCTAGACAACTAAGGTCTTTGTTCAAAGTGTTAAACCCTAAAAAAACTTTCTTTAAAAAGGACAAAACCTTATTTGAATTCCAATTCTTCAAGCCTTTCATATGCTTTGTTTCTTGTAAAATTTTGTGACTGCCACGAATGGCTTTTTAAATATTCTCTTTCTTCTTTATTCTGCTTCAGCAAATCTTCCAATTCTGAAATATGGGGATTTTTTTCATAAATCTCCATTAAACCTAGAATTCCTGTTGATGATAGGCTGTTTAAATAATGGATATCAATTTTTCCAGTGCGCTCGAAGCGATCCATATTCCGTTCAACTACAAACCTGTCGATGTTTACAACATTCATGCCGACATAGTAGATAAGCGATGCAATAAAATAAAAATGGAATAAGGAGAGCTTTTCGAGCCAGATTTTTATTAACGTATAGGCAAAGATAACCATCAGGAAAATCATGAACGAATGCGCGAGTACCCGGGTAAATGTAAAGCCATATGCATCCTCGTACATGGTTAACCGCATGAATGCCGATATGAGCAAAACTCCGCTGGATAAAACAAGCACGGTTAAGGCTATTCGCATTGTTGTTTTCACAAATCCTTGAACATTTTTCGTAAAATGAATCACTGCCGTTGTGACGGAAAGATTGATCAAGGTTGCAAATAACAGTTCAAAAAAACCGCGTCGTGCATATTCCGCATATGTAAAGCTTTCATCTAACGTGCCGCTAAAAAAATATTTGAATTGGACTGCCACAAATAATACATAGATCAAATCAAGAAGGACCAACACCGTAAGAGCGACAATTCCATCGATTGTAATTGGCTTCCCTTCCCTTTTAATGGGATGGGCATTGTTGCGCGCCAGAACTTCCATAAAACCAAAGAAGGTAAAAGTACAAAGAAGAATAACCATAAAACGAAAAACATAATCAACCCTAAAGCTCATTAGGTGAGGAATATGATTAATGAGTCTTTCAAATTGGGAATCCGCCGAAATCAATAAATAAAGAATGATAAACAAAAACGGGACTGATATGACGATGCCAATGAGGATCTTCATCCAAATATGAGCATGCTTGTTGTTCGTTTTCCGCTTTATGAGTCCGACAATATCTTTTGTAAATATCGCACTAAAACCAATGCCCTTAAAAAGACGGCTCAGAGCATAAATCATAAATCGAACACTGCTCCATTCTGTTTTTTCCGATGAAGTGATTAAAGCAAGATGAAAAATGACAAGAGCAGGAATGATGATGATATTCAACATATAAAAAAGGACAGTGTCATACAGGAAATAGCATATTGCCAAAAGCCATATTGATATAAGGACTAAATAGCCAAACCGTTGGTGCGAAAATGGATACGATTTAAACCTATAATAAACAATTGTGTAAAACACGACGATAAAAACGATATAGGATATGCCAATCTGGTCTCTGAAAAATGATTCTTCTGCAACAATCCCCGCTAAAAGGCACATACATAAAAACAGCCAGTCTATCTTTTCAAGTTTTAATACCATGATTTAACCTCCATCTTAATTCTATGTATATAGAAATTCTATGTACATATTCAAAAAAAAGCCTAAACAGAAGCTTTTTTTCCCCACTTAAAGCTAATTAGACAAACAGGATACAAAAGAAGCGTAAATAATATGCATAGCAGTATAAAAGTTTTTGTCAGCAACGGGTAAAACCATCTATGAGGAATGATTTGAAAAACCGTTAAAATCATTAATGTGATATTCGGAATTAAGGCCAAGAAAAAAGTCCCTTTTAACAACTTCTTTCCGCTATGTCCAAACCCCCTGCCTATTTCATATCCAAGCAGTGCCCAGAAAAATAAGTAAATGAGTGCAATAATGATTGGAATGGATGTCAATTGAGCCCATATACTTGTCAACCAGTTCCATTCAAACAGATTATGTGCCAGAGTGAGAACGGAGCCACCGCCAAAAAATACAATATTCACGGCCACAAACAACCATTTCATCTTGCTGGGTGTAACGGAAAGCTCTTCCTTCCACATAGCTGCAATTTCTTCAGGTGTCCCTATTTTTGAATAAATTTGGTTGCGTATTTCCGTTTCGTCGCCTAGATCAGGGAGACTTGCAAGAAATTCATCAAGATGAACATCGTATTCTTTTAAAATTGCATTTTTTTCTTGATGTTTAGCGAGACGCTCCGCAAGTTCTGCTAAAAACTCATTCTTCAACCGTTCCATGCTTTTTTCTCCCTATCACCTTGTTCATCACTGAAACAAAGTCATGCCATTCATGGGTTTTTTCAAGGAGCATTTCTTTTCCTTTTTCAGTTATATGATAATACTTCCTCGCAGGTCCCTTCTCTTGTTCCTGCCAATAGCACTCAATGTACCCTTGCTTTTCAAGCTTATGCAGCGCGGGATAAAGCGTCCCCTCCTTGAAGGAAATCCCATTGCTGCTGCGCTTTTCCAGTTCTTTTACAAGCTCGTATCCATACATATCACGCTCATCCAGAAGTTGAAGCAGCAAAAGTGAAGTACTGCCTTTCACTAATTCCCGATTAAACATTATTTTCACCTACCTAGTTATTTTAGGTATATAGAAATACTACAATACCTTGATGAAAAAGTAAAGAATATAAACCTGGATTACGAAAGTAAAATCTAGTTTATAAATACAAAAAGGGCTCCAACCTTTGGTATAATTAGGTTTGTACTAA
>NZ_JBFEGN010000084.1:0-14683 GCF_047228825.1 Siminovitchia jepli | reverse complement strand
CGACGCAGTGAATCAGGATTCCTTTTATTAAACAAAACAATTCAAATTTCTACATTTATTGATATGCGGAAGATGGGTTAATACTAAAAAAGACAGCTTATTGTTACGTAAAATCCTATTCACAACATTTCACCCCTAATTTTTGGTATTTTTTTATTTTTTTAAAACTTCAAATATAAAAAACCTTTTTATCACTTCCTCCCTTTATTAATAAAATTACTGAATTAGTATAAGGGGACGACTGAAAAAAGATCATAATATACCTGACCAAATTCGGTTATTTTTTAATGTGAATTTAGTTTCAGCAGCCTCTTATCCGTTTTCTTCACCATAATAATGATGCAAATGCTGTGCCATCATTAATATCCTTTTAAATTCAACATCTATTATTAGGAATAAATATAAATCGAAGCGGAGTCGCTTCGCTATAGTTCGCCGATGATTTTGTAGAGCATTTTCCCGGCAATTAGGTGTTTCAATCCCAAATCATTCAAATAAATACTTATTGGGATCTGCCTGTTTTGTTGCGATTAACTGCTTTTCCGCTTCGGTTTAGAACAAAGTCGATGCGAAACCGCTTCACTTATCTATTAAAGAAACAAAAGACTCCATTTTTCAGGTTAAAAAATGATGACCAGGGATGCAAACGATCCCTGTCCATCAGTAAGGTGTTTAAGCCTCCAATTCATCAAAAGCAATTTGCGGCGGCTCTTTTTTGAAGAAATTGGTTGTAAAGGCCAGGTAAATTGTGCCCAGCAACGCCCAGATAATGCCTGCTATAATTGAAAAGACATCAAGGTTGATCCATAAATAAACGACAAATGCCAAACCGATTAATGGAAACAGAAGGCTGCTTACAGCCAAACCAAATGAACGAGGTCCCTGATGTCTAATGAAGTTGATGATGACACAAAGATTCACAAATGAAAAAGCAGTGAATGCCCCTACATTGATAAGAGAAGTTGCCGCTTCCAGGCTGAGAAAAATAGCCGAGAGTGATAAAACTCCGATAAGCAGGATGTTGGCTACGGGAGAGTTATATTTCGGATGCAGGTATCCAAAGAAACGCTTCGGAAGCACTCCGTCCCTTCCCATGGCATATAGAAGCCTTGAGGCGCTGAGCTGTGCCGCCAAACCCGACGCAAACACCGAAAACAACGCTCCTGCAAGGAAAAAGGACAAGAATAGGTTGCCGCCGATCATCACGGCAATTTCCGGAGAGGCTCCTTCAATATCGTTAAAAATGGAAACGTCAGGAAACAGAGACTGCATAAAATAAGTAACACCGAAAAAGAAAACGCCGCCAATTCCTGCCACAAGAAGAATCGCTTTAGGTATGGTTTTTTTCGGGTTTATTGTATCTTCCGATAGCGTTGTAATCGCATCAAATCCAATAAACGACAAAGCCAGCAAGGCCGCTGCTCCAAATAGGCCCGAAAACTCGTCTCCGGAAGGGAAAAGCTCTCCAATCGTAATAAAGCTCTCAGGTCCCTTGGCGATTGAACGAATGGTAAGATAAGTAAAAATGACTCCAACCAACGCTTGAAATATAACAAGCAGCATGTTAACAGATGCAGCAATTTTTACGCCAAAAATGTTCAGGAAGCTGATGATCGCAATCAGGCCCACAATCCAGGCCCAACCAGGCATTTCGGGAAATCCTGCCGACAGATAAATATCAGCAAGCAAAGCATTGATCATTGGCAGTGCAATATAAGCTATAAAGGTGACCCAGCCGACGATGACACCCAAGTAAGGATTGATAATATTTCTCGTATACGTATAGACCGACCCCGCATTGGGAAATTGCCTGACGAGCTTTCCGTAACTCAGCGCAGTAAACAGGATGGCAATAAAAACAACAATATAGGCAGCCGGCACATGTCCGGACGACACATCCGACGCGATGCCAAATGTATCAAACACTGCCATAGGAGACATGTAGGCTAGACCAATGGCAACAACGTGTATTAACTTTAATTTTCTTTCAATTTGATTGGTTTCTCCCATAAAAAATCATACCTCTCAAGTTTAAATGGAGAAATGACAACATAATGAATGCGTTTTCATGATGCGGCCAATTCCCTGGTTTTTATGCGGAATCCGGCCTGGCAATGACAGGCCGGCTCCCGGTTAATCCAAATTGACCCAAACACTTTTAACTTCTGTGTAATTTTCCAAGGCATAAGAGCCCATTTCACGCCCGACGCCGGACTGCTTATAACCTCCAAACGGCATCGCCGCATTTGTGAGATTGTAGCAGTTGACCCATACAGAACCAGCTTTTAGTTTACTGGCAACAACGTGGGCATTTTTCAGGTTTTCTGTCCACACGCCTGCACCAAGGCCGAACGGGCTGTTGTTCGCACGTTCAATGACTTCGTCGATCGTTTTATATTTCATTGCAGCGACGACAGGGCCGAAAATTTCTTCCCTCGCAATGGTCATGTTATCCTCCGCTGCAAAGACAGTTGGCTGGACAAAATATCCTTTGTCCAATTTTTCACCGCCAGCCAAGAGTTTTGCGCCTTCCTCAATACCTTTTTGGATGTAGGAAGTGACGATGTCTTGCTGTCTTGCGGAAACGAGCGGCCCCATTTGCGTATCTTCCGACAAACCATTACCTAATTTGACATTTTTCGCATAATCGGCAAGCCTTTCCATTACCTCATCATACATTTGCTCAGGAATATACGCCCTTGATCCTGCGCAGCATACTTCCCCTTGGTTGGCCATAATTCCGTTGAATACCCCAGGAATCGCTTTATCAAGATCGGCATCAGGCAAAATGATGTTCGGTGATTTACCGCCGAGCTCCAGCGTTACACGTTTCATCGTATCCGCTGCCGTTTTCATGATGGATTTTCCGACAGGTGTAGAACCGGTGAATGCAATTTTATTGACCTTCGGATGTTTAACAAGTGCATCACCTGCTGATTTCCCAAACCCGGGAACAATGTTTATAACTCCATCCGGGAAACCGGCCTCTTCAATCAGCTTGCCCAAATACAAAGCAGAAAGAGGCGTTTGTTCCGCCGGTTTTAAAATGATGGTGCAGCCTGTGGCAAGCGCCGGTGCAATTTTCCATAGCGCCATCATAATCGGAAAGTTCCAAGGAATGATTTGGCCGACCACACCAACAGGCTCGTGGCGAGTATAGTTAAAAAATGAATTGGAAACCGGAATGGTTTGGCCAGTCATTTTTGTCGTCCATCCAGCAAAATACCGGAGCTGATCAATGGCTCCAGGCAAATCGGCATTTCTCATTTCCTGGATCGGTTTACCGTTGTCCAGCGTGTCCAACTGAGCAAGAACCTCAAAATCTCTTTCCATTAAATCAGCCAATTTATGCATTAACTTGGCACGATCAGCTGCACTGATTCTGGACCAAGGCCCTTCTTCAAACGCTTGGGAAGCAGCTTCCACTGCCTTATCAATATCTTTTTCACGTGCTTCATACACATGTGCCAATACTTCCCCAGTTGCCGGGTTGATCGTTTCAAACGTTTGGCCGTCTACTGATTCATGCCAGCCGCCATCTATGAATAATTTTCTTGGACCGTTTAAAAACTCGGTTACTTTCGGATGAAGGGTCAAAGTTTCACTCGTTGTCATCATTACATCCCCTTACGTTAAAAAAGTTGACTGGCTGAGAAACTCAGCCAGCTATTTCTCAATCTGGCCTCTACTGAACAAGAGCCTTCGCTTTTCTTCTTGTCTAGCTGCGGGCTCCAGCGACTAGCAGACTTCGCGCCTAATGTGCTCCTGCGGCGCAGCTTACTCGAGGAAGTATATGCTCCCCTCGTCGCAAAGCTGCACGGCGCCAACTCGAGGAAGCATCACACGAGGCCATCTCGAGTAGTAGCTTTCCTACGATAAGTCAACATCGGCTCCTTCGTCGCCGTGTTTCCTTTATCTCGTCGAAGGCACTCCAGTCTGTACGTCGCTAAACGTCGCCCTCTGCTTTTCTTCTTATATCGTCTTCGCAAATGCTCCCAACGCGTCGTCAACGATTGCGATGATTTTTTCCACTTCGTCTTTTTGCACGACGAGCGGAGGAGCGATTGCTACGATGTTCATTCCAGGAGTGAAATCAAATGGCCTGATTAACAATTCACGCTTATAGGACTCTTCAACAACTGTTGCAGCTGCTTTGATAGATCCGTCAAATGGCTTGCCTGCTTCCGGATCTTCCATCAAATCGAATCCGGCAAGAAGGCCTCTGCCTCTTGTATTTCCAACAAAAGCATATTTGTCTTCCAAGTAATTCAAACCTTTTTGGAGCTCTTCTCCCATGGCAGCTGCATTTTCAATCAAGCCGTCGCGCTCAAGGATTTCGAGGTTTTTCAAACCGACAGCACAAGCTGTTGGATGTCCGCTGTACGTAAATCCGTGTGGAAGCATACCATCGTATGTGAAGAATGTGTCTCTGATTTCTTCTCTCATGATGACGCCGCCAAGCTGTACGTATCCGCTTGTCATCCCTTTTGCCGCACAAATGAAATCAGGAATTACATCCCAATGATCTACGCCGAACATTTTTCCGGTTCTTCCGAATCCGCAAATGATTTCGTCGGCAATCATGTGGATGTTAAACTCATCACAAAGTGCACGGACTGCTTTCAGATAACCTTCTGGAGGAACGTGTACCCCGCCGGCACCCTGGACTGGTTCTACGATGACAGCCGCAACTTTATCAGCACCTTCTTTTTCAATGATGCTTCTGATAGAGCCTTCGTATTCCGGATGGCTCTTGTCGCCAAGCTCACATTCGGTCAAATGAGGTTTCGCGTTTACGATATTAGGGTCCCCTGATCCGGAGAATTCACGGTAAGCGTCGATTCCAGTTGCTCTTTGGGTTGCAATGGTAACCCCGTGATAGCCTCTTCTTAAAGAAATAATGAGTTTCTTGTCTTTTTTGCCTTTAATATCCCAGTATGATCTGGACAATTTAAAAGCCGTATCGTTTGATTCAGATCCGCCGGATGTATAGAAAATCGCGTTCAAGTCACCAGGTGTGACTTTGGCAATTTTTTCAGCCAAACGAACGGACGCTTCATTCGAATAGCCATAGAAAGTGGTTGTGTAAGCCGCTTTTTCCATTTGTTCATAAGCAGCTTCAGCCAATTCTTTCACACCATGGCCCACATTCACGTTCCAAAGCATGGATACGCCGTCAATGTATGTTTTGCCTTTCAAGTCTTTTAAATAGATGCCTTCTCCGCTTTCAAAAATTAATTTCGGTCCGATTTCAGAATGAAGCTTTGGATTGGTAGACGGATGAATAATATGCTTTTTATCAAGTGCAGATAGTTCGTTAAACAATTTTTCGTTGCTCATCAAAATCTCTCCTTATATTTAAGATTTTTTTTATAGCTTGGCCTCAGCCAGCTTTTGTACCACATACAAAAGGACGTTCGCCCCTTTTTCAATGTCATCATCCAACGTCAATTCCTGTTCGTTGTGGCTGATTCCGTCAATGCTTGGAACAAAAATCATGCCCGTATCTGCCACGCCTGCCATATATTTGGCATCATGGCCCGGGCCGCTGAACAATTCCATCGATGAATATCCAAATTCGTCCGCCGCCTTTTTGATGGCATCCTTAACGGCCGGCGCAAATAAGGTCGTCTCTGAATTCCAATCGGTTGTGATCGTCAATTCCACTTCGCTCATCAGCGCAATGGCACTAAGCTGCTCCTTTAATCTTTCGAATGCATGAGACCGCAGATCATTGTCCTCGTGGCGGATATCAATTGTGAATTCCACCTCGCTGGGAATAACGTTTGTGACGTTCGGCCTCACGTTCATTTTTCCGACGGTCGTTTTTAAACCGGGGATTTCATTCGTAATCTCATTTACTTTTACAATCATCTTGGATGCCGCTACAAGTGCATCGCGCCTATTCTCCATCGGGGTCGGACCTGCATGGTTCGTCTTTCCAGTCACCTTTACCGTGAATAGGTCATTACCTTGGATACCCTGGACAATACCAATTGTTTTATGTTTTTCATGTAAAACAGGGCCCTGCTCAATATGCAGTTCAATAAAATTTTTGATGTTTGTTATACGGTTTTTAATATCTCCCATATAGTTAATTTCATTTAAAGCCTGTTCAAAGGAAATTCCCTCATCATCTTTGATCCCATAAATAAAATCCTTTGCAAAGTTTCCGGTAATTCCCCCGGATCCGAGCATTGGAGGTGAGAAGCGTGCCCCCTCTTCATTGGTAAAATTGATAACTTCCACAGGGTATTCCGTTTCGATATTGTTTTCATTTAAAACGCGGATCACTTCCAGTCCGCATAAAACACCCAAAATACCGTCATATTTTCCACCGCAAGGCTGCGTATCCAAGTGGGAGCCGATGGCAACGGACGGACCGTCTTTTTTGCCTTTTCTTCTTCCATATATGTTACCGAAATCGTCTATTCTGACCTCAAGACCTTCCTCTTTTAACCAGTCGACAAATATATCGCGCATGTTTTTATCGGCTTCCGACAATGCCAGGCGGTTTAACCCGCCATTTCCGGTTGAGCCGATGGAAGAGCTTACTTTTAACGTTTCAAGCAAACGTTCTCTGTTTACTTTTAATAATGTCTTTTCCATACGCATCCTCCTCATTTAAATAATAATGCAAGAAGCGTGCCAAAGTTAAATTACTTTAAAATAAAACCTTTTCATTTAATAGGATAGTAATGTATAATAATTTTGCACCGAAAACGAATAGAAATGATTCGAAATCGAATCGTTTTCGATAGATTAGGAGGATCTTTTTATGAAAAACCACTTTTTTAACGATCGGCATTTCCATCAAGTTTTCAATCATTTAAATGATGGTATTTTCATAGCTGACAAAAATGGCATTGCGCTTTGGTGCAATGATACGAGCACGAAGCAAATCGGTGCACCCCGCTCCAAGATCATCGGCAGGCATGTGAATGACCTGGAGAACAACGGTTTTTTCACCCCTTCCGTGACGAAAATCATATTGGAAGACAGTGAAGTCGTCGTAACGAAAGTCCAAACCTCCAAGGACCGCCAGTTTTTGGCGACCGGCTATCTCGTAAAAATCGAAGAAGACAATACCGAATATATTCTCGTTCAAGTTAAAGATATTACCGAAACGGTGAAGAACTCCTTTAAGCTGGAAAAAGCGGAAGCGCTCATGCGGCAATATTGGCAAGAGCTTCAGGAAATGAAAAAGCAGCAGCAGAGGGAAAAAGCAAGCCAACTCATCATTGGCAACAGCAAGAGCAACGAAGAACTGCTAGATCTGGTAAATCGTGTATCGACTGTTGATGCAACGATTTTACTAACAGGAGAATCCGGCGTAGGCAAAAGCTTGATTGCCGGCGAAATCCACAAACACAGTACAAGAAGAGATAAGAATTTCGTCCAAATCAATTGTGGGGCCATTCCGGAAAATCTTTTGGAATCGGAGCTTTTCGGCTATAAGAAAGGGGCTTTTACCGGGGCAAGTCAAAGCGGTAAAAAAGGGCTTGTTGAAAAGGCGGACGGCGGCACATTATTTTTGGATGAAATCGCTGAACTGCCCTTGTCCCTGCAGCCGAAATTGCTGCAATTGGTCCAGGACAAATCGTTTATTCCCGTCGGGGGCACTGAGGTTAAGAAAGTCGATATTCGAATTATCGCCGCCACCAATCAGGACCTGCACAAATTGGTCGAGGAGAAACGGTTCCGGGAAGATTTGTATTACCGGCTGAATGTCGTGTCTATCCAAATACCGGCACTCCGGGAACGGAAAGAAGATATCCCGCCGCTTGTATACCATTATTTAAACCTTTTTAATGATAAATATATGAAAAAGTCGACTTTGGATGGCGGAGTGCTTGAATACCTTCAAAACTATAGCTGGCCGGGAAATATCCGCGAGCTCGAAAATATGATTGAGCGTTTGATTGTAACCGCAAAATCAGATATAATCACGGTTTCAGACCTTCCGGATAAAATTTTATACGAGGAATTCATGGACCATTCCGTCCGGAAGCTGAATAACCAAAGCCTTTCGGAATACTTGGAAAAAATTGAGAGAAGATTGATAGAAGAAGCGAAGACGAAATATCCTTCTACGAGAAAGGCAGCCCAATCTTTGGGATTGACCCAGTCTTCCTATCTAAGAAGGTTAAAAAAATATGGACTTTAAGCGTCGGGGCGCTCCAGTCTGGACGTCGATGAACAAGGCACTTGCGCTTTTCTTTATGGCACGGAAATTGCATATAGTATTAATGAATATTCATGGAGGGGATCATGATGGCACAGACCATAAATAGTACACCAAGAAAAGACGGCTTCAGAATGCCCGGCGAATTTGAGGAACACGAAGGTACATGGATGCTTTGGCCAATGAGAACGGACACATGGAGATCTGGAGCTAAACCTGCACAAAGAGCTTTTGCGGAGGTGGCGAAAGCGATTTCGCAATTTGAACCGGTTACGGTGTGTGTCAACGCAGAACAATTTGAAAATGCCCGCGCCCTTTTGGACGACGATATCAGGGTAGTCGAAATTTCGTCCAATGATGCATGGATGCGTGATATCGGGCCCACTTTTGTCAAAAATGACAAAGGTGAAGTGCGCGGCATAGATTGGCAGTTCAATGCATGGGGAGGTTTGGATGAAGGTCTTTACTTCCCATGGGACAAGGATCAGCTTGTTAAACAAAAAGTAATGGAAATTGAAAACATAGATCGATATGATGCAAAAGATTTCGTTTTGGAAGGCGGAGCCATCCACGTTGACGGCGAAGGAACGCTCATCACGACGGAACAGTGCGTGTTGAATCCAAACCGGAATCCGCACATGTCAAAAGAGGAAGTCGAGGAAAAGCTGAAAGAGTATTTGAATATCGAAAAAATTATTTGGATCAAAGAAGGCCTTGTTGATGATGAGACAGACGGACACGTAGATGAGGTACTATTTTATGTACGTCCCGGCGAAGTCGCCATCGGCTGGACAGACGACCCTGAACATCCGCACTATGGAGTTCTTCGTGAAGCATATAAACAATTGGAGCAGGAAACAGACGCCAAAGGAAGAAAGTTAAAAATCTATAAACTTCCAATGCCGAAACAAATTGCTATCACCGAGGAAGAATCGCGGGAAATCGACTTTGCCGCTGATGCTTTTGACCGTTCGGCCAACACAACTTTTATTGCTACTTACGTCAATTGCTATTTATGCAATGGCGGGGTTGTATTGCCGGCATTTGGCGATCCGAAAGATGAAGAGGCAGTAAGCATTTTTAAACAGATGTATCCTGACCGGAAGATCGTGACAGTGAATACACGTGAAGTGTCTCTTGGCGGAGGCAATATTCACTGCATTACCCAGCAGCAGCCCAAAGCGTAAACAAAGAGAGAGGGATCTCCCCTTCTCTCTTAATTAATTGTCTCGCTCGTTTAGCAAAGCTTCCGCAACGCCCCTTCAAAAGCCTCCAATGTTCTGCTGATTTCTTTTTCCCCATGTGCCGCCGATATGCTGTAGCGGTTCAACGGCTTTGTATAAATGCCTTCGGCCAGCAGCAGAAAATCGAGTTCTCTTCTGAAGGCGAAATCCGCCTTTTGAAGATCGCGGTAATTGGATATCTCGCTTTGATCTGTAATAACAATATTAAATATGGAGCCCAGCCCCAACGTTTGCATGGCGATGCCCCGTTCGGAAAACAACTTGGTAATGCCCGCTTTCAATTTGGCTGCAACATCGTGAATATGCTGCATCTCCCTTTCCAAAACGTTGATCGTCGCCAATCCTGCAGCCAAAATGGCCGGATGCCCATTATAAGTGCCGCTGTGGAATAATACGTCCCTGGAGCCGGAATAGCGGTTTTTGCTAGCGTCAAACACATCTGCAGACGCTTTCGGTGCGCTCAAGTCCATAATATCCTTTCTTCCTCCGGTGATTCCAATGGGATATCCACCGCCAACCGCTTTTCCGAGGGTCGTCAGGTCAGGTGCAATTTGATAATGGGCTTGTGCTCCGCCAAGACCCAGCCTGAAACATGTTTTGACTTCATCAAATATAAGGAGCATGCCCATTTCTTCCGTCATTTTCCTCAACCCGCCCATAAAGCTTTGGGTGGCCGGAATAAATCCTCCCTGGACGGGCTCAATGATAACCGCGGCCAATTCATCTTTATTTTTTTGCAAAATGTCATATGTCGCATCCAAATCATTAAACGGCAAAATGATGGTATGCTCCTCATGGTACGGGTCCACACCCATTGATTCGGTGACTGGACTTGGACTGTCAGCCGGACCGGCCTCGTTCAGGGACGGGTTAACGCTGACCAATACCTGATCATATCCGCCGTGGTAATGCCCTTCAAACTTGGCGATTTTATTTTTTCCTGTATAAGCATATGCCAGACGAATCGCCAGCAAGGTTGCTTCCGTACCTGAATTTGTATATCTTAAGCGTTCCATGCTTGGATAAAGCTGCTTAATCTTTTCGCCCATTTTGATTTCAAGCTTGTGAGGTGCGCCGAAAAGGTAAGTACCCGACTCTTCCAATTGCAAACGGACAGCTTCGACAACTTCCGGATGGCCATGCCCCAAAATTAAAGCCCCATAAGACAAAAGATAATCAATATATTCGTTCCCGTCGATATCGTACAAATAACTGTCCTGGCCCTTTTCCATTGCAATCGGATACGGCGAAAAGAATTTAATGTTTGCAGTCGCACCGCCCGGCATAACATCCAGGGCCTTTTTATAAAGCTCCAAGGACCTTGGCGTTTTTTCCATAAAACGCCTTAACCCTGCACTTCTTTCACTGATTGCCATCAATAGCACCTCGTAAAGGAATTTTTTTTACACTTTTTATAGTGTATGAAATATATATTTCATTATACACTCAAAACACCTAATTAAAAATTTATTTCTAAATGAAAACAAAATGAAATATTTATTGCAAAAATGGCCGCATTCCATTAAGGTATATTGTAAAAGCTTCCTATTGCTTTTTTAGAGAAGGGAATGAATAAAATGAAAACACAAAATATTTACCGGCATATGGCAGAAAAGGTGCCAGAAATGAGCAAAGCGTATAAAAAAATCGCCCATTATATTTTGGAGAACACGACAGTCGTTCCATTTTTGAATGTGGCGGCCCTTGCCAAAAAAGCAGGTGTCAGTGAAGCAACGGTCGTCCGCTTCGCCGTCTTTCTCGGCTATTCCGGTTATCCCGAGATGCAAACCCATATGCGGAACTCCATTCAAAAGCAGCTCACCACAACTGACAGACTTAAAATGACAGCAGATGTGTACAATGATCAGGAACAATGGTTTTACAACATTTTCAACGATGACATTGAAAATATTAAATCCACAATTGACCAAGTGGACATTGAAAAATTTTATCAAGCAGTTCACATGCTTGAAACAGCCAAAAACATTTATATTGCCGCTAATCGGAGTGCTGCGGCTCTGGGCATCTTTCTTCAATATTATTTGCATATCATTTTGGGGAAGTCCGAGATCGTCCGGTCTGTTGAAAACCTTTCGGAGCAATTGTACAACCTGGGGGAAAAAGACGTCGTCATCGGAATCAGTTTCCCGCGCTATACGAACAGCACCATACAAACACTCGCTTTTGCCAGGGAAAAAGGAGCCAAAACAATTTGCATTACGGACAGCCTGCTCTCCCCGCTCATTCCGCATGCGGATATCGCCTTAACCGCGTCTAGCCAAATGCCGTCATTCATCGATTCATTTACAGCACCGCTCAGCCTGATTAATGCACTCATTATCAGCGTGGGTAAAGAGCGAATGGACGAAGCCAGAGCCCGGCTGGAGCAAATGGAAGCAACGTGGGACCGTTTTAACGTCTTTTATTTAAAGGGGGATCAAGGATAGTACAAAAAATGGAAAAGGGAACCTGATAGAGGATGAAGCAGAAAGCACGGGGCTATCGGTACAGGAAATAAAAGTGATAAAGAGAAGAAGGCAACTGGTATGGCCGGAGTGATTGTCCATCTGATGATTGTAATTCCTTTCTTTATTTTCGCTGCCTTACTGTCAAAAGGAAAGGGTGCGTGTTTGCTTGCCGATTATAATCAAGAAGCAGATATATAAAGGGCGAAATAAACGGAGGATAAAAAGTAATGAAAGGCAAAAAAAGGCACGGCCCAAAGGCTCATGCCATTTCCTTTTCTTTGATCTGTTCAAGCATCGTTCCGTTATTTTTATAACGGATATGCCAGGAGAAGGCTTTTTCCAAAACATGCGGCGTTTGTCCGCCCCGTTCCAAAGCTTCGCTGTAATACGCCCATAACTGGTCACGATACATGGGATGGGCACAATTTTCTATGATTAGCGGCGCCCTTTCTCTTGGTGCCAATCCTCTGAGATCCGCATATCCCTGTTCTGTAACGACAATATCTGCATCATGCTCTGTATGGTCGACATGCGACACAAATGGGACGATACTGGAAATGTCGCCGTTTTTGGCAATCGACTTGGTTACAAAAATGGCCAGCCGGGCATTCCGGGCAAAATCTCCGGAACCGCCAATCCCGTTCATCATTTTCGTTCCTGATACATGCGTGGAGTTCACATTGCCATATAAATCAAATTCCAAAGCCGTATTGATCGAAATCAATCCGAGTCTTCGGATGATTTCCGGGTGATTGGACAACTCTTGCGGACGCATGATGAGCTTGTCCCGATATTTTTCAAACTGCCCAAAAACATGGTTCATTTTTTTTTCGGATAAAGTAATGGAACAACAGGAAGCAAACCGCACCTTCCCTGCGTCCATTAAATCAAATACGGCGTCCTGAAGAACCTCGGAGTAGATTTCCAAATCTTCAAATTCGGAATCAAGCATGCCGTGAAGAACCGCATTGGCCACCGAACCGATCCCTGATTGTAACGGAGCGAGACGTTTGGTCAACCGGCCCGCTTTGATTTCCTTCCGCAAAAACCCAATCAAGTGGCCAGCCATCATTTGCGTTTCATCATCCGGTGCCACGATAGCGGATGGAGAATCCAGTTGGTCTGTCAATACAATACCTTTTACTTTTTCAACATCAATAGGAATTCCGACCGTACCAATCCGATCATCCACTTTCGTTAGCGGGATGGGCAAGCGCTCACCCTGTTTTTCGGGATCAAATAAATCATGCAGCCCTTCCAATTGTTGCGGCTGCGCCATGTTGATTTCAATGATGATCGATTTGGCGTGTTTCGCAAAAGACAAGGAATTCCCTATGGATGTTGTGGGGATCACCATTCCGTCTTCTGTAATCGAAATCGCTTCCAATATCGCTACGTCAATCGCTTCAATCGTATTTTCCCTGACATATTCAGCCGTATGAGAAAGATGATGGTCAACAAATAACAGTTCACCTTCATTGATCTTTTGCCGCATCACAGAATCTGCCTGAAAAGGCAAACGTTTACGTATCATGCCAGCCTCGGCAAATATTTTATCAATATCGGACCCTAGAGATGCCCCTGTGAACACATTGACTTTTAATGGTACTTGTTTTGCCCGTTCAACCAAAGCGAAAGGAACCGCTTTCACATCACCCGCACGGGTAAAACCGCTCAATCCCAATGTCATCCCATCCTTGATCCAGGCGGCCGCTTCTGCAGCCGAACAAACGCGGTCCCATAGACGGGGGTCTCTGATGCGATCATCCTTTATACCCAATGATATCCCTCTTTCTTGCGCATATAGTTAAAAATTATTTTAGCTTAAGCATGAATCTTTGGGAGAAAACAAGCCTATTACAAGAAAAATGCCATTTAAGCGACAAAATATAATGGCTGAAGCAGAAACTTTTTCAAAAACCAAGCATTTTTCGAAAATAGCTGGAGTACGATTGGCTGACGGGAATTCTCGTTTGATGATCCATTTCCAGGATAAATGTGGAGTGAGTGTCCGGATAAATCGCCTGTATATGGTGAACGTTAACGATAAATGACCGATGGCAGCGGATAAACATGTCCCTCGGCAATAAGTATTCAAATTCCTGCAGCGGGTCCTTATGCGTTCCCGAAAAGCCGTCTGCAAATACATGTGTTTTTCGATCTTTTACTTCCAGATACTTCACTTTTTCAAAAGGGACAGGAATCCAGCCGTCATTCGTTTTGATTGTTACAACTGACTTCCCTTTTGTATAAGCCGGATAAATGGCAGTCACACAGCCCTCCAGTTTTCCCTCATCTTCGAAAGGAACCGCCATGCCTTGATAAGGCACTCCGTACACTTCACGGTGAATAAACTCTGAGACCTTTTGCTTCGAGGTAATGGCCTTATGCGCGATCGTCCCTTCCTTAATCGGATCCCCCGGCTTGATTTTTAAATCAACCCGTTTGCTCGGACGATAGTATATATATTCTTTTGTATTGGACACAGCAATTGAAATTTCATCTGAAAACAACTTGCCAATGACGTTAAGCAATGAAACAACCGAAAGCTTTTCCATCAAATCACCCTTTTTAGCTCGTTCATGATCATAAATATGATTTTCATTTTAGAAATAAAATGATCCTTCTGCAAGTTTGCAAAAGGATCATGTTTATTTATTCATAGCCATTTCGAAAATGCTGCAAAAACGTTTGAAGCCGTTTCGTTTCCGGATTTTCCAGCACTTCTTCCGGCGGCCCCTGCTCGACAATGTTCCCCTGGTCGATAAAGACAACCCGGTCGGATA
>NZ_JBFEGN010000083.1:0-14964 GCF_047228825.1 Siminovitchia jepli | reverse complement strand
GTAAATTTTTACATCTGTGGATAAGTGCATTTTCTGTTTTAAGGACTAAAAAACATAAATTTACTCCTCAAAGCTGCTTTCGAGTGTTTGTCCTGGTCAAAACATCCATATTACGCTATAATAAAAAATTGTGTTTAAACAAATAAAAAAAGGTTTAGACAAAGGAATGAAAGAATAGACTATTTATTGTGAATCAATTTCAAACGACGATCATTTATGGAAAATAAAAAAATAAGAAGGAATCTGCGGAGGGATGCAGAATAAATAGTTATGCCGATAAAAAAAGAGTGATTTTTGTCGATGCCGATGCCTGCCCTGTCAAAAACGAGGTGACTTCCATTGCTTCGGAAAGAAACGAAAAAGTTTTATTCGTAGCCTCCCATAACCACAGACCGGGCCTCATTCCGGAAGATGAACAGTGGACTTTTGTAGATCCTGTAGCCGAGGCGAGTGATATGTATATTCTGAATCATATAAAAAGCGGGGATATCCTTATCACGCAGGATATTGGGTTGGCAAGCCTGGCTCTCCAAAAGGGGGCATTTGTCCTTTCTCCAAACGGCAAGATATATCGCGAGGATCAGATGGATATGGCCCTGCAATTTCGATACTGGGCCCGAAAGGAGCGTGAACGGGGAAATTTCGGAAAAGGGCCGAAAGCATTTGGGAATGCCGATCGACATCATTTTTTAAGTTCCCTTCGGAAGATTTTGTCGAAATATGATGATTTAGATTGAATTGTGGTAAATAATTGTTAAAAATGATAATAGATGGGGATGTTGACATGGCTGCAAGAATTCCTGAAGAAAAAATCATTGAACTAAGGCAGTCTGTTGATATTGTCGATATTATAAGTGAATATGTCCAGTTAAAAAAACATGGGAGAAATTATTTTGGATTATGCCCTTTTCACCATGAAAATACACCTTCCTTTTCCGTCACCGCCGAAAAACAGATCTTTCATTGTTTTGGCTGTGGAACCGGCGGAAATGTTTTTAATTTCATCATGGAGGCAGAGGGCGTAACGTTCCAGGAAGCGGCGGCCATTATCGCAGAAAAAAGCAATGTTCCGCTTGATATCAAGCCACATGATTCTGCCGCCCGCCATCATGTCCCGCCGCATGCGCAGCGCATGTTGAATGCCCATGAATTGCTGGGGAAATTTTATCACCATTTGCTCATGAATACGAACGAAGGTGCCGGGGCATTGGATTATTTAACATCAAGGGGCATGGCTGTTGAGAGTATACGTAAGTTTCAAATCGGGTATTCTTTGCCGGAATGGGATATTGCCGTCAAATATTTAAAGCAGCACGGTTTTTCTGAAAGTGAAATGGAAAAGGCCGGATTAATCATCAAGAAAGAGAACGGGGAAGGCTATTTCGACCGTTTTCGGAACAGGCTCATGTTTCCCCTCACGGACACGAAAGGAAAACTCGTGGCTTTTTCTGCCCGTTCCTTGTCCGTTGACGATCATCCGAAATATTTAAACACGCCCGAAACGCCGATTTTCAATAAAAGTTCCTTGCTTTATAACTATTATGGCGCAAGAAGCGAAGTACGCAAACAAGGATTTGCAGTCCTGTTTGAAGGCTTCGCGGATGTTATATCCGCCGACCATGCCGGTGTTAGAAACGGAACGGCCGTGATGGGAACGTCCCTGACGGAAAATCATATTCACTTGCTGAGACGGCTCTGTGATGCTGTTATCATCTGTTTTGATTCCGACCGCGCAGGAATTGAAGCTGCATACCGTGCAGGCAAGCTTCTATTTCAGCATGGAATGGAAACAAAGGTGGCCATGCTGCCCAAGGGGCTTGATCCCGATGATTATATCCAAAAACACGGGGCCGAAAAATTTCGTTCTGATGTAATTGGGAATCCTTTGACTTGGACAGCATTTAAGCTTCGATACTTCAGATTGGATAAAAATTTGCAAAATGAAGGGGAAAAGCTGGAGTATATCGAAGAAGTGATGAGGGAGCTGAGTACGCTCGACAATCCGGTGGAAAGGGACCTATATACGCGGCAGCTTGCCGAAGAATTTTCCCTGTCGCTGGAAGTACTCCAGGATCAGCTTGAAAAACGGATGGCCGGCGAAAGGAAAAAACCGAAACCCCGCCGGGAAGAGCCGCATCTCCCCGTTCAGATAAAAGGAGAAAGGGTGCCTCAGGCCCATTTTCTTGCGGAAAGACAGCTCATTTCCAGAATGCTGCGGGATAAAGATGTGGCATACCGGGTTATGGATATGCTTGGCGGCCAGCCTTTTCACCATGAGGAACATCAAGCGATCATCACTTATCTGTTGGGTTATTTTGAAGAAGGGAATAGACCTGATCCGTCTTTATTTCTACATTTTTTGCCGGATAAAAATTTGAGGGCCATCGTAACAGAAATAGAAATGATGACGATGGATCTTGAATATACCGAACAAGAATTAAAAGATTGCGTTAATCATGTGTTGAAACATGGGAAAATGTTAATGATAAAAGAAAAGCAACTTGAGCAAAGAACGGCAGAACGCAATAAAAACCTTGAAAAAGCAATGGAAATTGCGAAGGAAATCATCGAGCTTCGCAAATCTTTATCATATATGTAGTCTTTGTAGTCGTATCGAAATGTTTGGAAGGAGGGGGACGTATGGCTGAAAAAGCACGTTCCAATTTATCTGAAACAGAACTTACCCTAGAACAGGCAAAGGATCAACTGCTTGAGCAAGGAAAAAAACAAGGAACTTTAACATATGAAGGAATTGCCAGCAACCTGGCCCACTACGATTTAGATTCCGACCAAATGGATGAGTTTTATGAGGTGTTGAGTGATCACGGGATTGAATTGCTGGAAGATAATGCCGACGAAGATGACGTGGATCCCGACATTCACCAAATTGAAAAAGAAGAAGAAGAATTTGATCTCAACGATTTGAGTGTTCCTCCCGGGGTTAAAATCAATGATCCGGTTCGCATGTATCTAAAAGAAATCGGGCGAGTGGACCTTTTGTCTGCCGAAGAAGAAGTAGAGCTGGCAGAACGGATTGAAAAAGGCGATGAAGAAGCAAAAAAAAGGCTGGCTGAAGCAAACTTAAGGCTTGTTGTCAGCATTGCGAAGCGCTATGTTGGCCGCGGCATGCTGTTTCTCGATTTGATCCAGGAAGGAAATATGGGCCTTATCAAAGCAGTTGAGAAGTTTGACCACAGGAAAGGGTTTAAATTCAGCACCTACGCTACCTGGTGGATCCGCCAGGCAATTACAAGGGCAATTGCAGACCAAGCCAGAACGATCCGGATTCCGGTCCATATGGTTGAAACAATTAATAAACTCATCAGGGTGCAACGCCAATTGCTGCAAGATCTCGGACGGGAACCATCGCCTGAGGAAATTGCGGAAGAAATGGATTTGACACCCGACAAGGTTCGTGAAATTTTAAAAATAGCCCAAGAACCCGTTTCGCTTGAAACACCGATTGGTGAAGAAGACGATTCACATCTGGGTGATTTCATTGAAGACCAGGAAGCGACCTCTCCTTCAGACCATGCTGCCTATGAACTGTTAAAAGAGCAGCTTGAAGATGTGCTTGACACGTTGACGGATCGTGAAGAAAATGTATTGCGCCTCCGCTTTGGACTCGATGACGGCCGTACCCGCACGCTCGAGGAGGTTGGAAAAGTCTTTGGCGTAACCCGCGAGCGTATTAGGCAAATAGAAGCAAAAGCATTAAGAAAGCTGCGTCATCCAAGCAGGAGCAAGCGCCTGAAAGATTTTCTTGAATAGAATTGTTTTAATACCCTCGTCCTCGGGGGTATTTTTTCAAGTAAAGTATAACTTGCCAAGAAAATTGATCTTCAAAAGAAGTTTTTTCTGTGTCTAGCTCCGACGCACAGGACGGGCTAGTGCAGGCGAAGCGACAGGACAAGGAAAGCTTCTTCGACAGCATCGTCAGCGCACGAAGAAAAAGCCGTAAGCTTTTTCGAGGACGTTGCAGCCTGGGCCCGCGTTCCTCGCCGTGTTTCCTTTATCTCGTTAGAGGCACTTTTGTCTAGCTGCAGACGGCAGGGGCACGAGGTCGCTGCGGTCAATCCAACGAAGTCAAAGAACGACTTCGCTGTATTGCCCTCCAGCGCTTGTCGCCCCTAAGCGGCCGTCTTCCACATTTCAGCTCAGTCTGTACGTCGATGGGCAAGGGGCCATATCGGCCATCCGCTAATTGCATTTATTTTACTGAATTCCCCTCCTTTTTGCAAACCGGGATTTTGCCAAATTTTGTCGATCATTTTTTCATCTACACAAAACATTATATTGAAATAAAAAACATGTTAATTACTAGTGATCATTTTTTATTTTTTATTATATCAGAAAAATAATTTTGTCGGTAATATGGATATTAGTTGAGAGAAAGCATAATTAAAATTATAATGAAATCTGAAAGCGGATACAAAAGGCGAGAGGGGAAGAGTATATGAATTTTGATTTAACTTCTGAACAGACGATGATCAGGCAGACAATTAGAGAATTTGCCCGGGAAGAAGTTGCGCCGGGTGCTGTGGAAAGAGATCGAAATCAACAGTTTCCTCGTGAAATTTTTCAAAAACTTGCCGAACTTGGCATGATGGGACTGCCGTTTCCCGAAGAATATGGCGGAGCCGGTGCCGATACGATCAGTTTTGCCATTGTTACGGAAGAACTGAGCCGTGCCTGCGCCTCTACAGGAATAACGTATTCTGCACACATTTCCCTTGGCGGAGCCCCAATCAACATGTTTGGTACGCCCGAGCAGAAAGAAAAATACCTGGTGCCCATTTGTACCGGAGAATCCCTCGGTGCCTTCGGGCTGACAGAACCGAACGCCGGGTCTGATGCCGGCGGGACAAAAACGGCAGCAGTGTTGGATGGTGATGAGTATGTCATCAACGGAAACAAATGCTTTATTACCAATGCTTCCTTTGCGAAACATTTGGCATTGACAGCCGTTACCGGGGAAAAAGACGGAGAAAAGGAAATCAGTGCCATCATCGTTCCTACTGATGCCGAGGGCTTTACCATTATAAAAGATTATGAAAAAATGGGACTCCATGCGTCGGATACAACGGAGCTTGTATTGGAAGATGTGAGGGTCGGCAAAGAAAACTTGCTTGGGAAAAAAGGGGAAGGCTTTAAGCAATTTCTGCAAACGCTGGATGGAGGCAGAATCGGCATTGGTGCAATGGCTGTCGGAATCGCCCAGGCGGCATTTGACAAGTCCCTCCAATACGTGAAGGAGCGGAGACAGTTTGGGAAAACGTTATCACAATTTCAAGTGACCCAGTTTAAAATGGCAGATATGGCGATGAAGATTGAGCTCGCCCGGAATATGGTATATAAAGCTGCATGGCTGAAAGACCAGGGACGTCCGTTTTCCAAGGAAGCGTCCATGTGCAAACTATTTGCCTCCGAAATTTGTATGGAAATAACCGATCAGGCTGTCCAACTCCATGGCGGGTATGGCTATATGCGGGAATATGAAGTGGAACGGATGATGAGGGATGCCAAGCTCTTGGAAATAGGGGAAGGAACATCTGAGGTACAACGGATGGTCATTGCAAGAGAAGTGGGATGTCATTAACGATTAATTTGTCCAAATATCGAAAAAAGCGCAAAACAAGCCCCGAACACTTTCCCTTCTCTTCATTTTCGAGTAAAATGAAGTTGTTTGCATAATTTATATTTAATACATGCATGATTACATAAGGAGGGTAAGTCATGAAACGAAATCCGCTCATACCATATTATTTAATTATGGCTTTGGGTCTTGTACTTGTTTTTTTTCTTGGAATCAAAGGGTTGGGCGATGCCAAGGAAATTGCGAAAGAAAAGGAGGGCGGCGGAAAAGAAGAAGTAGCCGCAGAATTTGATCCCGAAGAATATGCCAACAAGTCATGCATTTCCTGCCATGGTGAAAACCTTGAAGGGGGCGGCGGCGCTCCGAGTCTTCACGGAACAGGACTGTCAAAAGATGAAGTTGCCGACATTTTGACAAACGGCCGCGGCGGCATGCCTCCCGGATTGGTGCCAGCAGAAAACATCGAGGAAATGGCCGAATGGGTTTCTAATTTAAAATAAAACGGTAAGTGCCGGTGTACAAACTACAACGCGCCATTTTTTAATTTCCTGGTAAACAACAAGAAAAGTTCTTTGCTTCATTGGCAAAGAACTTTTTTTCAAATATGATCTATTGCTGATGCTTTTGGAATAAGAGGTGCAGCTTTCATGAATGAAGTTCATTTGTCAAAACGGCTGCAAGCCGTTGTTTCCTGCATACCCCGGGGAATGCGCATCGCCGACATCGGATCCGACCATGCCTATTTGCCATGCCATGTCATCAAGCGGGGCATTTCATCTTTTGCCATTGCAGGGGAAATTGCTGACGGTCCGCTCCACTCCGCCAAACAGCAGGTGAAAAAATCAGGGGTTGGGGATTGCGTGGACGTGAGAAAAGGAGACGGCCTCCATGTACTGACCGCAGGCGAGGTGGACTGTATCATCATCGCCGGGATGGGAGGGCGGTTAATTTCCCGCATTCTTGAAGAAGGAAAAGCTAAGCTGGCAGGGGTAACCCGTCTTATTCTTCAGCCCAATATCGGAGCTGTTCATATCCGGCAATGGCTTATGAACAATGGCTGGGAGCTTGTGTCGGAACAAATTTTGGAGGATGAGGAAAAAATTTATGAAGTACTCGTTGCCCAGCGGGGAGAGCCGATGAAACCTTACCGGCATGTTGAAAAAGAATTGCTGCTGGGCCCCTTTTTATTAAAGGAAAATAGTGAAGCGTTTCGCAAAAAATGGAGGGGCGAATTGCAGCGCTGGGAAAAAATAGTTCAAAATCTGGATCGATCCCAAACACGTCTGGATACGTTGACCAAAAAGGAAGAGTTTTTAAGAAAAATTGCCTTAGTCAAGGAGGCGTTGGCATGAAGACAGTAAATGGTTTTCAAATCATTGAGCTTTTCGAACAGTTTGCCCCCAAAAAATACGCGATGGAAGGCGATCCTGCCGGATTGCAAATCGGAACATTGAATAAGCCTGTTTCCCGTGTGATGGTAGCTCTTGACGTGCTGGAAAATGTTGTCGACGAAGCTATTGAAAAAGCCATCGAACTCATTATTGCCCATCACCCGATCGTCTACCGGCCCCTGAAAAAAATCGCGGTTGACGAACCTGGTGGAAGAATCATTGAAAAGCTGATCAAACATGACATCGCCGTTTATGCGGCCCACACCAATTTGGATGTGGCGGAAGGCGGGGTCAACGACTTGCTTGCTGAAGCGCTTGAACTCAAAAACACGAAGGTGCTTGTTCCCACTTACGAGGAAAAGCTCAGGAAACTCGCAGTGTTTGTGCCATTAAATCATGTGGATCGTGTTTTAAAAGCGTTGGGCGATGCAGGGGCCGGTTCGATTGGCGAATACAGCCATTGTACGTTTTCCTCGCCGGGCACCGGCCGTTTTTTGCCCGGAAGCGGCACAAACCCTTTTATAGGGGAGGCGGGCAAACTCGAAGAGGTATCCGAATTAAAGATCGAAACGATTTATCCGGAAAGACTGGAGAAAAAAATCGTTTCAGCAATGCTGAAAGCACATCCCTATGAAGAACCGGCGTACGATCTTTACCCGCTTGTTCTGAAAGGGAAGGAATTGGGACTGGGAAGAATCGGCGAACTTCAGGAAGAAATGAGTTTGGAGCAATTTGCGGCTCATGTTAAAACATCATTGGATGCTGGCGGTGTCAGAGTCACGGGGGATTTAAATGCCCGGATTCAAAAAGTGGCTGTTCTGGGCGGAGACGGGAACAAATATTTCCAGCACGCCAAAAGAAAAGGTGCCGATGTATATGTGACCGGAGATTTTTATTATCACACTGCCCACGATGCCATGAATATCGGCCTCAATATTGTTGATCCCGGACATTATATCGAAAAAATCATGAAGGCCGGTGTAGCCCGGAGGATGGAGCAGCTCGCTGAAAAACAAGGATACGATGTGGCTTTTATTCCTTCGGAACAAAATACGGATCCATTTATTTTTATATAAGTGCATGTTCAGAAAGTTGACAAATCAGAAGGCTGACTAAAGGCGCCACGTCCTGTGGCAACGTCGGCACTGGCATATCGTGTATGTGTCGCAAGCAGGTCGAGGCTTGTTTTGCGGAGCGGAATGTATGCTTTTAAATAAGCGCCGCCGGAAACGAACCAACGAAGAGATTCGCCGCTTATCATTTGGCGGCTTTTTGAACATCGACTATAAGAAAAGGCAAGGCCCCATTTGAAAGATGATGGCGCCTTGCCTCTTTATGTTATTTTGCTTCGAGCTTCGGCTTTCTGACTTTGGGAAGGATTTTGCTTAAAGGAACTTTATTTTCGCGGACCCATGTTGAAGGATCTTCGGGATCAAATTGTTCTAGAAATGAAATGACTTCCCTTACAATCGGTGTTGGCGTAGAAGCTCCGGCTGTAACTGCCACTTTTTTGGCATCTTTTAGCCAATCAACATTAATTTCGGAAACATCTCCGACCCGATATGCTTTCGTATGGGCAATTTCTTCCGAAACCTGCGCGAGACGGTTCGAATTATTGCTCATCGGATCGCCGACAACGATTAAAACATCGGCTTCTCCCGCTTGTTCTGCCACTGCTTCCTGGCGGACTTGCGTGGCCAGGCAGATCTCTTTATGCTTTTGGGCATGCGGATATTTTTCCTTCACTTTATCCATGATCGCGGCTACGTCCCATTGGCTCATCGTCGTTTGGTTTGTAACGATGATTTTATCATTGTTCACATTCAGCTCTTCCACGTCTTCAATCGTTTCAACAAGGTGAACAATACTCGGTGCCACGCCAACGGCTCCTTCCGGTTCGGGATGCCCCTTCTTGCCGATATAAATGACATCGTAGCCTTCTTTTTCTTTTTGCCTGATGAGGTCATGGGTCTTTGTGACATCCGGGCAGGTTGCATCCAGTGTCGTCAGCCCTTTTTTCTTTGCAAGCTCTCTTATTTCCGGGGAAACCCCGTGGGCAGTGAAAATCACCGTCCCTTTATCCACTTTTTCCAAGATTGCTTTTCTGTCGGGTCCGTCAAGCGTTATGATGCCGTCTTCGGCAAAAGCATCTGTTACGTGCTTGTTGTGAACAATCATGCCCAAAATATAGATGGGACGGGGGAGCGTCTTGTCTAATGCTGCATTTCGTGCAATCACCATTGCATCCACCACGCCATAACAATAGCCGCGCGGAGAAATTTTGATAATTTGCATTGAATATCCTCCTGACTTAACCGGTAATGCCAATCTGCCGATCTTATAATCTCATTATATATAACAGCGCAGGAAAAGCCAAATAACCGTTCAGAAAGGCAAACGGTTATTAAGGGGTCCCGAGAAACCTATATATATAATTTCGGCACGGACTTTCCTCCTGTGCGCTTCCGCGCTTTCTGTTCTTGTTTGTTTTTTTGTTCTCCGTCTTCAGTTTCTTTTTTTACCGCTTTTTTTGGCTTTTTCTTTTCCGGCGTTTCGCTTAGGCTTTCTTCAGCACTTTCTTCAGTACTTTCTGTTGTACTTTCCGTCTCATCGGCGGAAGGATCGGACTTAAAGCTCCTATATAATCTCCACATTGCAGGCAAGTTTCTTACCAATGGGCCGTATTGCTGCACCATCGGGCCGATTTGCTGGGCTGTTTTTAACACTTGCTGGGTATTGTTTAAAAAGGAATGGATCGAACCCGGGTTCATAAGGTTTTGCAAAAAGCCTCCGGTTTGGGGTGCCCTTGCAAATCCCGAAGCCATTCCGCCTGCAGGAGGCTGGCGCTGAAACAATCCCTGGAGCAGGCCGCCTCTTCCGCCCATTCCGACTCCCGGCGGCATGGCGCCCCGCCCGGGCCATCCTCCCAATCCTCCTGGCCGGCCAAATAAGCCTTGCGGCGGCATTCTTCCAAAATTTCCTGGTGGCATGCATATCCTCCTTTCGCACATTTTTTTGCTGATTTTACTTTATGCAAGTTTGGCAAAAGCGATTGGACGCCAGGTTTGTTGTAGTAAAAGCTGTTTTCATTTATAATAAACTTTCAGCAGGGGAGCCGTTCCCCATTTTAAGGAGTGAGCCATTTGGCTGAACATCAATTTGAACGCTACCGTTTTGATGGATTTATTGAACAGGCGATTCAAGATCTGAAATTCCATAAACCGACAAAGATTCAAGAAAAAATGATCCCGCTTATTTTAAAAGGGGAGAGTGCCATTGGCCAATCTCAAACAGGAACCGGCAAAACACACGCGTATTTATTGCCGATTCTTCAAAGAATCAATCCGGCGGTACAGCAAGTTCAGGCTGTAATTTTTGCCCCGACAAGGGAATTGGCAAGCCAAATTTATCATGAGGCATTAAAGCTCATCAAACATCTTCCCGAAGGCACAATCGTTATTCGCAATTATACGGGCGGCACCGATAAACAGCGGACAATTGAAAAATTAAAACACCAGCCCCATATTGTCATCGGAACACCGGGAAGAATTCATGACCTTGTAAGAGAGCAAGCATTATTTGTCCACAGGGCCTCCATTCTTGTCATTGATGAAGCTGACTTAATGTTTGACATGGGCTTTATCCATGATGTCGACCAAGTGGCGGGCAGAATGCCAACTGATTTGGAAATGTATGTTTTTTCGGCGACGATTCCCGAAAAATTGAAGCCCTTTTTAAAAAAATATATGGAAAACCCCATGTTTGAACAGGTGGATCCAAATCTCCCTTCAGCCAGAAATATTCAACACATTTTAGTCCCGCTAAAGGGACGGGATAAAATGGATTTTCTTTCCTTCATGCTTCGTTCTTTTAACCCTTTCCTGGCGATCGTTTTTGTCAATACGAAGCAAATGGCGGACGATGTCGCAGAACGATTAATAGAAAAGGGTCTGAAAGTCGGCAGAATTCATGGCAATTTAAATCCGCGCGAACGCAAGAGAATGATGAAACAAATCCGCGACCTGGAATTCCAATATATCGTGGCTACTGACCTGGCAGCAAGAGGAATTGATATACCAGGGGTCAGCCATATTATCCATTACGAATTGCCGCGGGACCTTGACTTTTATATCCATCGGTCAGGCCGGACCGCCAGAGCCGGAAACGAAGGGGTCTCCATAACAATATATGAACCGTCTGATGAAGATGCGATTAATCGCTTGGAAAAACAGGGGATGGGGTTTGACTACCGTGACCTTCAGGATGGTGAATGGATTGAATTGCCGGATTGGAACCGGCGGAAGAAACGGAAAAAATCAGGCGAATCCACTATGACAAAAGCCCATCTTTTTGTAAAGAAACCGAAAAAAGTAAAACCTGGTTATAAAAAGAAAATGAAAGCCGAAATTGAAAAAATAAAAAAGCGGGAACGGCGCCTGCAAAAACGCAACAAACAATAGTTTGGATCAAAAGGGAGATGAGGGGAAATGTTAAAGATTGGGTCCCACGTATCGATGAGCGGGAAAAAAATGCTGCTCGGAGCAAGTGAAGAAGCGGCTTCGTACGGCGCCAATACGATGATGATATATACGGGCGCACCGCAAAATACGCGAAGAAAAAACATCGAAGATTTAAATATTGAAGCTGGAATTGCCCATATGAAGGAAAACGGCATTGGAGATTTGGTCGTCCATGCACCGTACATTATCAATATCGGAAATACAGTCAATCCCGCCACCTTTGAACTCGGCGTCCGATTTCTCCAGTCGGAAATTGAAAGGACGGAGGCACTCGGAGCAAAACAGATCGTTCTTCATCCGGGCGCCCATGTGGGAGAAGGTACGGAAAAAGGCATCAAAAAAATTATTGAAGGCTTAAACGAGGTGCTCACCAAAGACCAAAAGGTGCAAATCGCATTGGAAACGATGGCCGGGAAAGGCTCCGAATGCGGCCGGACATTTGAGGAGCTGGCCCAAATCATAGATGGGGTCACCCATAACGAAAAGCTGTCCATCTGCTTTGACACATGCCATACGCATGATGCCGGATATGATATCGTCAACGATTTTGATGGGGTACTGGAAGAATTTGATAAAATGATCGGGATCAGCCGGGTTAAAGTGGTACATGTCAATGACAGCAAAAATGAACGGGGCGCCAGAAAAGACCGCCATGAAAATATTGGCTTTGGCCATATTGGGTTTGAAGCACTGGCCAATGTGGTGTATCATCCGGCTTTGGCCGATGTGCCGAAAATCTTGGAAACGCCGTATGTAGGCACTGACAAGAAAAATAAAAAACCGCCGTACAAGCATGAAATTGCGATGATCAAAAACCGTTCATTTGATAAACAAATGAGAGAACATATCATGGGGGAAACCCTCGTACAATAGCAGCTTAAAGAAAGCCGGCCCTGCTGGCTTTCTTTTTCTGCCTAGCTTGTAAATTGGATCATCAGCTTATTGATTTCCTTAGCCGTTTTGGGACCTGTAATTTTGGCGACTTCTCTAACGAGTTTTGCCCGGGTGCGTTCATCAAAAATATCAAAATTTTTTCCCCGCAAATAGGCAGCGATTTTTTCAGCTTCGGTCTTGGACAGTTGAATGTTTAATTGGTCCGCGTATTTCAGCAATTCATCCCCTGTGATCATGTTCACCTTGAAGTTCACCATGTTTTTTAATAAATTCATCGCAATCAAACCTCCTAATCAAATACTTATGACGAAAGAACAGCAACTGTGACACTCATTTTTCAAGCGCAAAGATTTACAAAGAAAAAATATTTATGTATAATAGTAAATCGGAATGATTCCTATTAAGAGGACGGTTATGAAATGATAAATGATCCGGTGATTGAATTAAAAAACGTTCGTTTTCGATATGACGAAGAGCTTGTGCTGGATGGTATTGATTTGGTTGTGCCGGAAGGTTCTTTCGTGGGGATTGTCGGGCCGAACGGGTCTGGAAAATCTACGTTGTTAAAGTTGGTTTTGGGTTTGTTAAAGCCTGTTGAGGGAGAAATTTTTCTGTTTGGCCAAAGACAGGCTTTGTTTAAACGGCAAGAGCGAATCGGATTCGTTTCCCAAAAAGCCAATTCATTTAATTCGGGATTTCCTGCCACTGTATTTGAAGTCGTTGCCAGCGGTTTAACGCGAAAAATCGGGTTGTTCCGCTTTTTAAAGCAAAAGGATAAGCTGGAAGTGTATCAAGCGATCCGGCAAGTCGGTTTGGAAAAATATGCAAATAGGAAAATCGGAGAACTTTCAGGGGGGCAGCAGCAGCGTGTGTTTATCGCAAGAGCAATTGTTGCCAAACCCGACGTTTTGATTTTGGACGAACCGACCGTAGGTGTCGATGCGAAAAATGTTCGTTCATTTTACAGGCTGCTTACTTCATTGCGCAAGGAAATGGGCATCACTTTATTAATGGTTTCACACGATATCGAAGCATTATTGAATGAAGCAACTCATGTAGCATATTTAAACAAGCAATTGAATTTTTTTGGGGATACTGCCGAGTATAAAAATGTCAGGATGGCGAAACATTTTTCTTATGCCGGTTATCACAGTGTCTAGTCAATGGAAAAAGGTTGGTGGTGGCGGTGCTGGCCGCAATATCTCAATATGAATTTTTACAAAATACGTTTTTGACGGGACTTCTGATCGGTTTGATTGCGCCGCTGCTCGGAACGTTCCTTGTCGTCCGCCGGCTGTCGCTCATAGCCGACGCGTTAAGCCACGTCACGCTATCGGGAATTGCCGCCAGCTTGCTGCTGAGCAAGAAAACATTGCTTTTTGCGGGAATGAATCCACTCTTTTTCGGGATGGGTTTTTCGGTTGCAGGGGCGATGGCGATTGAAAGGCTGCGGACTGTTTATTCGCATTACCAGGAGCTGGCCATTCCGATCATTTTATCGGGCGGAATTGGCATTGGGGTTGTTTTTATTTCCCTTGCCGACGGATTCAACACGGAACTGTTAAACTATTTATTTGGCAGTGTCAGTGCCGTAAGCCGAACGGATTTATGGGTCATTTCATTGGTTGGTGCGGGTGTCATTGCGCTTGTCATTATTTTATATAAGGAATTGTTTTTGCTTTCTTTTGATGAAGAACATGCCAAAGCATCAGGGATCCCATCCAGGGGCATTCATTTATTATTTATACTCATGATCGCTCTCGTGATTGCCGCCTCCATGCGGATCGTCGGGATATTGCTTGTCTCTGCATTAATGACCTTGCCGGTGGCAGCGAGCATGAGATTGGCCAATGGTTTCAAGCAAACGATCCTTATTGCGGTCATTTTTGGAGAAATGTCTGTCATTGGCGGGTTAACGGGTGCGTACTATCTTGATTTGGCTCCCGGAGGAACGATTGTTGTCATTTCAATTGCCATTTTGCTTGCTGTTATTGCCTATCGGCATCTGAAGCATAAATTCCGGCTTAAAATAAGTTGAGGTGAACATCATGCATATCGCTGACGCGATTCAATCCGTAAAAAAAAGCGGATATAAATTGACTGATAAGAGAGAACGCATGCTGGAGATTTTTGCATCGCAAAACAAGTATTTAACTGCCAAAGAAATGTTGGAAATGTTGCAGGAAGATTATCCGGGCGTAAGTTTTGATACAATTTACAGAAATTTATCCTTGTTTTTGGAGCTCGACATCCTGGAAGTGACAGAACTCGCAGGTGAAAAACATTTTCGTTATACGTGCGGATTAAAGGAAGATCACCATCACCATTTCATTTGCCTGAAATGCGGGTGGACGAAGGCCATCGAAGCATGTCCCATGAACTTCGTCACGGAAGATTTGCGTGGTTTTGACATCGCCGATCATAAATTTGAAATATACGGAAAGTGCCCGAAATGTAAAAAAGAAGCCGTCTAATCAGGCTTCTTTTTTTGGTGCGCCCAGCATGGGCGCAGTCTATAGGGTGGAAGTCCCGAGCCGTGAAGGCAGAAGTAACGGTTAGCTTA
>NZ_JBFEGN010000082.1:0-15427 GCF_047228825.1 Siminovitchia jepli | reverse complement strand
GTAAATTTTTACACCTGTGGATAAGTGCATTTTCTGTTTTAAGGACTAAAAAACATAAATTTACTCCTCAAAGCTGTTGTATTTTGCCGGTGCCTTTCCAACAGATGCATTAAATGGTATAATAATATGCAAATTCCATCAATCTTTAGAAAGGGGAACATTCCGTGGACTCGGATTCCAAAAAGACGCACTCGTTGCCGCCGACGATCGAAAACCTTTCCCAAGCGATTTTTACCGTCAACAGACATGCGAAAACCGCAACCAACCCCAAATTTTTATATAAACTGAAAAAGACGGCCATTGATAAAATGATCCAAGAAAAAAAAGCGACTAAGACAGGGCTGCATTTTTCAAGGAATCCGAAGTTTAGCCAGCAGCAATCTGATGTTTTGGTAAAATGCGGTGATTACACCTTTCACATACCACCCACCAAAGACGATTTTCAACATCTGCCCCATTTAGGCCATCTTGACCAACATTCCCGCAATCCCAAAACCCGAATGCCGCTCAACACTGCGAAGCAGCTTTTGCAAGAATATACAGGTCTTAAAGAAACCAAACAAAAGCCCGACCATCCAGACAGAAAGAAGCCTGTATTTAAAAAATTGGGCGACAGCTTTTTTTAAGAGAAAGTATATCTTGCTCTTCAAAAAAGCTTTTTTGTATCTGACAGGACCTGCTAGTGCAGGCAGGGCCTCCTGCGTGTTTCGCCTTGGCTCCCCGTGCTGAGCAAGGCGCTTGCGCTTTTTTAAAATGATCAGGGCCGCTATTGAAACAGCGGCCCTTCCCGAGTTTAACTCCAATATTTAATCAATGCCTGTGTCCCGCTTTCGCCTTCTCCCTTTTCCGCAATGGCTTCATACATTTGTTTGGCCAGTTCCAACCCGGGAAGCTTTAAATCCATCTTGTGTGCTTCCTCGAGCGCGATTCCCATGTCCTTAATAAAATGTTTTACAAAAAATCCGGGAGAATAATCTTCCTTTAATACTCTTGGGAGCAGGTTGGACATCGACCAGCTTCCCGCTGCTCCCGTGCTGATCGATTGAAGCATTTTTTCCGGGTCGAGTCCTGCTTTTCTCGCATAAACGAGCGCTTCCATCACGCCAATCATATTGGACGCAATGGCAATTTGGTTGCACATTTTCGTATGTTGACCCGATCCGGCTTCTCCCTGATAAACAACATTGTTGCCAAGAATTTCAAAAACGGGCTTAAGCCGCTCAAATGTCTCTTTTGAACCGCCGACCATGATGGAAAGGGTTCCGTTCCTCGCCCCTATGTCTCCGCCTGACACCGGGGCATCAAGCGCCCCAATTCCCCTTTTTTGCGCCTCTTGAGCAATTTTTTTGGCCAGCGTCGGCGTTGAAGTCGTCATATCCACTACGATTTTCCCTGGTGATATGCCATTAAAAATTCCGTCAACACCAAAATATACGTGCTCAACATCATGCGGATAACCGACCATCGTTATCACGATATTTGATTGGCCTGTTACTTCTTTGGGGCTTTCTTTCCATTCGGCCCCCTCCCTGATCAAATCTTCGGCCTTGTCTTTCGTACGTGTATAAATGAGCACATGGTACCCATTTTTCTGCAAGTTGCGGACCATTGATTTCCCCATGACACCGATTCCAATAAAGCCGATTACTGTACCCAACGTTAAAACCGCCCTTTCCTGTTTAGATGGATCTTAATTTGCCGCCGTCAACTATAAAAGTGCTGCCAGTCATGTATGTATTGCCGTCTGATGCAAGGAATACGACCACTTTCGCGAATTCTTCCGGCCTGCCGTCCCTTCCGAGCGGTATGCCCTTTTTCGCCCGTTCTTTGATGGCTTCAACCGGGACTCCTTCCCGGTCAGCCTGGGCCCGATCAAGTTCTTTAATTCTTTCCGTTGCGATTCTGCCCGGTCCGACCGTATTGACCAGTATGCTGTATGGCGCGAGCTCCTCCGACAATGTTTTGGAAAGCCCGACAATGCCGAGTCTAAACGTATTGGATAAAATCAGTCCCGGTATCGGCTCTTTAATCGAGGAAGAAGCGATATTGACAATTTTTCCTCCCTGTTTCTTTAAATAAGGGAGCGCTTCCCTGATGGTTCTTATATAGGATAACAAATGAAGTTGGAACGATTTTTCCCAGTCATCATCATCCATGTCCTCAAATCCGCCTGCCGGGGGACCGCCTGCATTATTCACCAGAATATCGATGCCGCCAAGCTTTTCAACCGTAGACGTGACCGCCCGCCGGATATCCGGGGGATTCATCATGTCACAGACCGTATATTCTGCCGCTCCCGCTTTTAAACTATTTAACTCTGCAGCTGCTGCTTTTAATCTCTCTTCGTTGCGGCTGGCAAGCATCACTTTGGCTCCCTCCGAAACAAACTGTGCCGCAATCGCCTTTCCAAGCCCTTTGCTTGATGCCATGACGAGCACGCTTTTTCCCGCTAAGCCAAGCTCCATGTACTTTCACCCCATGTTAAAATATTGTATATTATCCGTTTCGCTATTGATCCGTTCACCTCCTGCTTTTAGTATAAAAGAATATAAAAATTATATCGATCCTCATCCAAAAAATTAAAAAACGGAAGGCTAATTGTAGCCTTCCGACAAAAAAGGGGAAAAATGAGATTGACATGACCACTTAAAAGTAAGATCAGTCATGGTTATTATTCTATACCACCTTTTTTACTTTATACTCCTTTATTTTGACAATTTTTTTATTTCAATTACATTACAGTTGTTTTAAGAGCGCCTAATTCCTTCTTTTGAACGGTTGACAGTTTCTTCATTTTCCGTTTTACTGTTCATATTCGCGTCATAAAGACTAACCGCGCCCATATTTGCACTTTTAAAAAAAATAGTGCAAACTATGTAAAAAAGATAAGGGGGAAGCCAATGAAAATCGCCAAAGTAGGGGACTTGATTGAATTCAGGGGTGGGCTTCAAGGAATTGTGGAAAAAATCAATGATAACTCGGTCATTGTTGATTTAACCTATATGGAAAACTATCGTGAACTTGACTTGGAAGAAAAAACGGTAGTCAATCATAAAAAATATAAAATCATTACAGAATCCGTGGAATTATAGAAGCAAGCAATATGCTTGCTTCTTTATTGATGTGATATGATAAATATTTGGTGAAAATGGGATTTAGAAAGGACTTAGTACGTTAAATGAGTAAAATATGGATTGATTTTAAATTGGCCGGGGGAATATTTTTGGCCTGCTTGCTTGTTTTTGTTGCATTTGACCGAATAGATGTGTTTTGGTATTTATACACAGCAACCATCTTATTCCTGATCAGCTACTCCATCATCAATGAACCTCCCGATAATGAAGCGGCGACGAAACAATATATCACATATGGCATATTGTCGGGATCCGCTCTTTATGGATTATTTTTCGCTGCAGATTGGATGCTGGAGATAATGCCGGGCCATTTAAAAACACAAGTGGACAACATTTACGCCCGCTTTACTTTCGACTTTTTTTGGCATTATTTAGTACTCATTTTTATCATCATCCCCGGAGAGGAAATTTTTTGGAGGGGATTTATCCTGAAAAGGCTGATGGATTGGATGAATCCAACCGCTGCCATCCTTGCCGGAGCCTTTTTGAATGCAGCAGCCTTTTATTTTACCGGTTATTCCATCTTGATGATTGCCGCATTCGTCAGCGGGCTTGCATGGGGATGGCTATATATATGGAAAAGAAGCATTCCGCTTGTCATTATTTCCCATTTGACATTTGATTTGCTCCTTTTAATCATCTTCCCCCTTCAATAATATGGAAATCTTACAAAAGGAGGCTTTTTTAAATGAAGCAAACAAAATTCTTGTTGGTTTGCCTGCTGGCAGTCCTTTTCATCGCGGCCTGCGGAACGGCGAAAAACAGTGTAAATCAAGGAAGCGGTGAAAATCCGGCCGAAAACAAACATGAGCAAAACGAACAGCCGGAAAATGAACATACTGCGGAGAAAGATAAGGAAGAGGAGCAAAAGATTCGTTTAATGGAGCAAAATTTGTCTTATGAAATCAACGGTGATGTAAAAGAAGAAACAGCCTTTTTGCGGGAAAGCGACAATCAAGGCTTTTCGTTGTATGTCTTGCCTGAATATGAGCTTACAGGAGAAGAGCCGCAAAAAGACATCCTTTATTTTAAAGAAAATGACAGCCAATTCATGAGGATTGAACTTCTCCCTTCCGACACCTCCGTAGACGAGGCGGCCGAAATGGCAAAGGTCCAGCTCGAATCAGTAAGCCCCGAAGTAAAGCAAGCGGAACCCGGCCAAGATGATGAATGGTTAAAAGATGCCGCCATCTATTCGGCCAGCAATGATGAAGATAAAGTGAGCGCCTATCTTATACCCAAAAAAGACTGGCTTTTAAAGCTTACAATCTTTACTTCCGCAAACCGGCAAATGGAAGACCCGTTTTTAAAAATGGCCGAAACGATCGCAAGCAAATAAAGTGACATTCAATGGCGGGGTCCTTTGCAATCGACATCCTATCGCCATCTCCCGCCTAACCTCTCCGATTACATCAGATTTGAGGTGGGAGAATTACTGTCAGCTGCAGCAGGTTAAAGCGGAAACGGCCGGAGAAGATGTTTTCTTCCAGCCGTTTATGCAGACCCCTTCGCCGGCTTTATCAACAATAACAGCAAAAAGGCAAAGCTCAAATAGCCAAACAACGGATACAAAATACCGAGCAACTTCCCATATTTTACAAGACTGATCAAACAGACAACCAACAGCAGAAACAGTACGATCCACATGGAGTTTACTTGAAAATATTGATGGAGCTGCCGTTCAAGCCCGTATGTATTGCCAATTAATGTCGTAAAAATTTCTCCATAAATCATCAAGATATAAATAAAATAAAGGCTTCCCGCCGACTCGCGCACAATAACTGCCATCGGAATTTCAAACACCCCCGGATCACGCAATCCCGATAAACAAATATGGCCGGAAATCAACAAGATGGTCAGAAATGCCCCTCCCAATATTCCTCCCCATTTGACTGTTTTTTTGTCATTTATTTCTGCAGCAAGCGGAACTAGTACCGCTTGAGCCAAAGCAAGGTTAAAACCTGCATACGAAATGCCCGACAAAACCGCAAACCACCCATTTCCTGCATCTTCTATTTGAAGCCACAAATTCACATCGCCTGCAGGTACAACATGAAAAAGAATGGCTGCATTAAAGGCGATCATCATTGGAACCACAATCACATTAATGATAAACAAACCCTTTATGCCGGCAGCCATTACAACGAGACCAAGAAAAGCGGTAATCAGCATGCCTGTAAACCTGGGAACATTGAGCTGCTTGGCAAATAATGCTTCCGCACCCGCCAGCATTACGGCACACACGCCGACAAGCATGGCCAACAGGAGCAAATTCATGATATGTGCGAGTCTTTTGCCGAACAAATATTCATTCAATTGTTCAAAAGATCCGGCTTTAATGTCAATTGATAACAACATGATTTTTGATCCAAGGATCATGAACAAACATCCCGCGATCAGGATGGATAACAATCCCCAAAAACCAAAACGGGTAAAAAACTCGACAATTTCCCTTCCTGTTGCAAATCCTGCCCCGATGACGGTTCCTACATAAACTGCGGCAACTTGACATACACCCGACCAATTTTTCACAGCTCATCCCCCTTAAAAAAGCGTATGATGGCTTGCCCAAAAAAATTTGTAAAATGAGTAAAAAAAGGTTGAAAGTCAAAAATGGTCAGTGTATAATGTAAACAAAGGTCAAAGTTAGTCAAAGTAAAAGACCTTTTTTATATCGATCATTGGTCAAAAAAGATCAAATTCAATTAATGGAGGTTAGATGCAAATGCTTTGCAGTAAATGTAAGGAAAAACAAGCAAACATTCATCTCCGCGTAAATATTAACGGACAAAAACAAACGATGGCATTATGCTCAACATGCTATGCGTCTGAAAAACAACAACTCGGAGCATTGGGAGGTGCCCCGTTTGGAAACCAATTCGGAAGTTTGGATGATTTCTTTACAAACTTTGCCGGAATGGATCAGCCATCCGGGCAACATATGGGCGCCCCCCGGCAAGAAAGAAGTGCCGCGGGCCGCGGCGGCGGATTTCTTGATCAACATGGCCACAACTTAAACGATGCCGCGAAAGCCGGATTGATCGATCCTGTCATCGGCCGTGAGGAAGAAATTAACCGCGTCATTGAAATACTGAACCGGAGAAATAAAAACAACCCGGTGCTGATCGGTGAACCCGGTGTCGGAAAAACGGCCATTGCAGAAGGTCTGGCTTTGAAAATCGTTGAAGGAAATGTACCTGCGAAACTGAAAAACAAGGAAGTCTACTTGCTTGATGTCGCATCTCTTGTCGCCAATACAGGAATTCGCGGACAATTTGAAGAACGGATGAAACAACTCATCGCAGAACTTCAAAGCCGCAAAAACATTCTGTTGTTCATTGATGAAGTGCATCTGCTTGTCGGGGCAGGATCCGCCGAAGGATCGATGGATGCCGGCAACATCTTAAAACCGGCGCTTGCGCGCGGAGAATTGCAAGTCATCGGGGCTACGACATTAAAAGAATATCGGCAAATTGAAAAAGATGCCGCACTGGAAAGACGCTTCCAGCCTGTACAAGTCGGGGAGCCGTCATTGGACAAGTCATTTGAAATCCTCATGGGGTTAAAAGAAAAATATGAAAACTACCATGATGTGACTTTTACAGATGAAGCGTTAAAAGCATGTGTAGAATTATCAAGCCGCTACATTCAGGATCGCCATCTTCCCGACAAAGCGATCGATTTAATGGATGAAGCGGGCTCCAAATTAAATTTGACGATTCAGGATACAGACAAGGAATCGCTTCAACAGCGCTATGCCGAACTGGAAAAAGAAAAGCAGGCTGCCCTTGCCAACGAAGATTATGAAACAGCAGCCAAGCTTCGCGATGAAGAAAATGAAATTGAAAGGCTGCTTAAAGAAGAGTCTCCTGAAAAACGGGTTGTCGTCGACGTCCGCCATATTCAGGAAATCGTTGCCAAGAAAACGGGCATTCCTGTCGGAAAACTGGAATCAGATGAACAGAAGAAAATGAAAAACCTGGAAAAAGCTCTTGGGGCAAAGGTAATCGGACAGGATGAAGCAGTTCAAAAAGTAGCGAAGGCCATTCGCCGCAGCAGAGCGGGACTAAAAGCAAAAAACCGCCCGATTGGATCGTTCCTTTTCGTAGGGCCAACAGGGGTTGGGAAAACAGAGCTTACGAAGGTACTTGCTGAAGAGCTATTCGGTACTAAAGACGCGTATATTCGACTCGATATGAGCGAATATATGGAAAAACACAGCGTTTCAAAATTGATTGGGTCTCCTCCGGGCTATGTCGGCCATGAAGAAGCGGGACAACTGACTGAACGGGTACGCCGCAATCCCTACAGCATTATATTGCTTGACGAAATAGAAAAGGCACACCCGGATGTTCAGCACATGTTCTTGCAAATTTTAGAAGATGGCAGACTGACCGACAGCCAGGGCCGGACGGTCAGCTTTAAAGATTCGGTCATCATTATGACGAGCAATGCAGGAACGGGTGAAAAACGAATTCAAGTCGGTTTTGACCAAAGCAATGCATTAAAAGAGACAAGTATTCTGGATACGCTCGGCTCATTCTTCAAGCCGGAATTCTTGAACCGCTTTGATGCGATCATCGAATTTAATGCACTGGAAAAAGAACATCTGTTGAAAATAGTAGATCTTTTGCTTGCTGAACTGGCTGGCACACTTTCCGAACAAGGAATCACGATCACGATTTCTGATGAGGTAAAAGAAAAATTAACGGAATTGGGCTACCACCCCCAATATGGGGCACGTCCTCTCCGCAGGGCCATTCAGGAGCATTTGGAGGATCAAATATCCGATTACATTTTGGACCATGAGGGCGTTCAAGAACTGCATACAGTTGTTGAAAACGGACAAATTAAAGTGATCCAAAAAGAGATTGCCTGATCCAGGCAATCTCTTTTTTTGTCGTTTCATATTTATGTAACCTGATTTTGGGGTTTTCCATTATGTTAGGACGAGCGTATATGGCTTGGATGAAATGATTTGGAAAACAAAACGAATGACTTCTTTCGTGCATGTCCCGCATTTTGGGAAGCTTTCCCCGCTTGAAAACGTTGATGATATTCATTTAGTAACTGGTCAAGCTCTTGGCTGCATGTCACTGTTTCCTCGGCAGTCAGTCCATATTGGTTGCCAATAAAAAGCATTTCTTTGCGTTTTTCCTGAATTTTTGCCAACAAGATTTGCTGTTCCTTCCTACCGTAACCCATCGTTTGTTCTCCTCCGCCAATTATTTTCATTTCAACCCTCTCATTATCTCAAAAGCCCCTATTTTTGTAAACGCCAGAATATGATTGGTCACGATTTTGACATATTCGCCATTCATTTTAATGCTCCTTCCAATTTTAACAGAACCTCTTTTTTATCAATTTCGTTTCCGGCATATCCCGTAAGTGACTTATTCTTTCCAATCACCCGGTGACAAGGGATGATAATGGGAATGGGATTTCTTCTGTTTGCCTGTCCCACAGCCCTTACTGCCTTCTCATTGCCGATCTGCCGCGCTATTTCTCCATAGGTTCGCGTTTCCCCGTACGGAATTTCCAGCAACTTCTTCCACACGTTTTGCTGAAATGATGTACCATGGAAATGCAGCGGTACGTTAAATGACTGAATGGCGCCTTTAAAATATTGCTCCAATTGCCGTGCTGTTTCTTTGAGAACCGGATGATTCGCGTTTTCAGCAGGTTCGCATGTTGTTGGGGGCAGATTTTCCATGCCAAAAAAAATACCCGTAATTGCTTTATCGGTCCCGGTAATAATTAGTTGTCCAATCGGACTATCCGTTGCACAATAATACATGATCATTTTATTTAAGCTCCTTCATTGATTTCATGAATAAGTCAATTGTAAAGATAACGTAATGTTTGGCATACCGTTGTGAAGGGAAAATATATGCTGAATGAAAAACAATTGTAGGTGAATGAAATGGAAAAAAGAGAAAGTTATTTTGACAATGCCAAGATCCTATTAATCTTTCTTGTTGTGTTTGGTCATTTTATCCAATCTTATATTGATGCAAACGTCTTTATTTCCTATATGTATAACTTTATTTACACCTTTCACATGCCTGCCTTTATTATCATATCAGGATTTTTTGCCAAAGGAATATATGAGAAAGGCTACATTTGGAAAATAACAAAAAAGTTGATTGTTCCATACATGCTGTTCCAGGTTCTTTATGCTGTTTTTTATTATTTTTTGCATGAAGAAAAAACGTTTCATTTGGAATTGCTGGACCCAAGGTGGTCACTGTGGTTTTTAATCAGCCTCTTTTTCTGGAATATTTTACTTTTGATGTTCAACAAATTAAAACCGGCCGCAGCTTTGGCAATTGCCATTACAATCGGTTTGGCTGCCGGATTTGCCGACTGGATTACGAATTATCTCAGTTTGTCAAGAACATTGGTTTTCTTTCCATTTTTCCTTGTGGGATACTTTTTAAACAAAGACAGCTTTCAGAAACTAAGTTCGAAAAAGGCAAAGGCCACGGCGGCGGCAGTCATGCTCGTGGTGACAGTGGGAATCATTTACTTTCCGGACTTAAATGAAAAATGGTTCTTTGGTTCAATGCCGTACGGTGATCTGGAAAGTGAAAAATTTCTAGGAATGTTAAAGCGGACTGGCATATACGCAATTCAGTTTATAATGGCCGGAAGTTTCTTTGCTTTTGTTCCGCGCCGGCGCTTCTTTTTTACAAGGTGGGGAAAAAATACACTTTACGTCTACTTGCTGCATGGTTTTATCGTCCGCTTGTTTAGAGGAAGCAGTTTGGAGGATTACCTGAACCAAACATTGACCCTGCCTGTTTTGATTTTTGCCAGTTTCGTATTAACCGCCCTCCTTTCCAGCAAATATGTGACGAGTTTGACACAGCCGTTTATCGAGTTGAGAATATCGAAGTGGAAACCATTTATTCAAGCAATTGAGATAAAAAGGATGCAGAACGCCGGAACATTCATGGATCATATCGATAATCGTAAATGATTCCCCCAGTCCTTTTTTTATTCGCTGTATTAGATCTTTATCCTGCTATAATCGTTCGACATTTTTCGCTAAATTGTGGTTTCCTCCTTTCTCCGCTAAAATAGGTGGTGAGTGTTTAAAAAAAGGAGCTGCCGATCTATCATGAAAGTTGTCGCCGGTACATTAAATGCGAAATTTATCCATACAAATTTAGCGATCAGATATTTAAAAGCATACGCTGCCCCGGAATTTGAAATAGAGATAGCCGAATACACAATCAATGATCCGGTTTTCAATATCGCATCCGATTTATTTGCAAAAAAACCGGACGTGATCGGTTTCAGCTGTTACATCTGGAACATCGAAGAAACCGTTAAAGTCATTCAGATTTTGCGCAAAATCCTGCCCGATGCGGTCATCATTTTGGGCGGGCCCGAGGTTTCATATGATGTCGTTTACTGGCTTAAACGATTGCCGGAAATCAATTTTATTGTTATTGGAGAGGGTGAAGCGACATTTAAAGAGCTGCTCGAAAGATTGACGGGTGGCAGAGCAACTTCGGATGTAATGGGAATCGGTTTTATGGCAAACGGAAAGCCTGTGATTAATCCCATCCGCCCCAAAATCGACTTGCGCAAAACGCCTTCTCCTTTCCGTTTTCCGGAAGACAAACCCAATCTTTCCAAACGGGTCACATACATAGAAACAAGCCGCGGCTGCCCGTTCAGCTGCCAATTTTGCCTCTCTTCCATTGAGGTGGGCGTCCGTTATTTTAACCGGGAGAAAATAAAAGAAGATATCCGTTACTTAATGGAAAATGGGGCGAAAACAATCAAATTCGTTGACCGCACCTTTAATATCAGCCGGAGCTACGCAATGGAAATGTTTCAGTTCTTAATCAACGAACACGTGCCGGGCACTGTTTTCCAGTTTGAAATAACCGGTGATATTATGCGCCCTGAAGTAATCGAATTTTTAAATGAAAATGCGCCAAAAGGGCTTTTCCGCTTTGAAATCGGCGTCCAGTCTACGAATGATGCAACAAATGAACTCGTCAAAAGAAGGCAAAACTTCGAAAAGCTAACAAGGACTGTCACCATGGTAAAAGAAGGAGGGAAAATTGTTCAGCATCTCGACTTGATTGCCGGACTTCCGGAAGAGGACTACAGCTCATTCAGAAAAACATTTAATGACGTATTTGCCTTAAAACCGGAAGAGTTGCAGCTCGGGTTTTTGAAAATGCTGAGGGGAACCGGTTTGCGGCTGTCAGCCAAGCAATTCGGATATACCTATATGGACCATGCTCCATATGAAATTCTTGGGAATCATGTCATTGACTTTAACGATATTCTAAAGATTAAACAAGTTGAAGACGTATTGGAGAAATACTGGAATCACCATCGAATGGACAACGCCGTTGAGTATATCGTTTCCGCCTGTTTTGAGACGCCCTTTGATTTTTTTCAGCAATTTGGAACCTATTGGGATGAGCAGGGCTGGGCGAGAATCGGCCATCAGCTGGAGGATTTGTTCCTCCGCCTGCAGCAGTTTTTAAGAGAGGAAGATGTTCCGGGACGGACGATCGCTGAAGGGCTGATGAAATACAACTATTTGCGCAACATCCGCTATAAGCCAAGGAAGCAATGGTGGGAGCGGACCTTGAGCAAGGAAGAAAAATCGCATGTCTATGAAGCTGTTCTTAACGATCCCGAACTCGCGGGCAGCACATTTTCGAAACTGCAGTTAAAGCAAAGGGATTTGTATAAGCATACGATCCTTGAACCGTTTCCTTTCAGTCTCCGGGATTATATCCAATATGGCGAGATCGTTGAAGAACATTCCGTGGCACTGGTCTATTTTGACCCGGCCAATGGAAAATCAGCGTTTTTCCCGATCGAAAAACTGCCGGAAAAAACCGCCCTTAAAGGCTTCTGAATCAAACAAATGAGTGTGTAAACTGGCGCGGTGTCATACTGCGCCATTTACCAAATCATCCATTAATATTTTCGGATTCAAAAGTGATCATATTTGTGAAATAAATGTTAGGAAGAAAGGTACACTTAGCAAAGTGTAGGTTGGAAAATGGAGAAATGTATATTTTGCGATATTGTTATATTAGTTGAAGATAAAATTCACATTGGAAGAACTGACCAATGATTGTTTTCAGTACAGTTGTTTTAAACTTTACCAATAACTAATGGCGAAAACTTATTTCAATATATAGAACAGACGATTTTTTTGGAGTCATCTTTTAATAAAAAGAAAAAAGACTGTCACAAAAAATCATTTTTTACCGACTTTCTGGACAGCCCTATCTACTATTACCGTGTATTTTCATTACCAAGTTTCTTCATCCCAAACGCCAGATACAGTATATGATTTGCCGTTATAATTGTTGTTTTCACCTGTTAACCAAACATCAGTCTGGTTAGCCTGCGCATAAGGATTTGTGTAGTAAGCACCTACACCTTGTTTAACATCCCTAGACATACTTACATTTCTAGCAGAGGCATTCTCAATCCAAAATCTAGTAATTGTGCCTTTCCCTTCACCAGAGCTATCTAATCTTACTTTCCAAGGATTATCTACACTTTTAGTTTGGCGATATCTACCAATCTTTTCTTTCCCATTTTTATGATATGAATAGATTGTAAATTTATAACCTATATCATCATTACTCGCTAAGCTGCTCAATGGGATAGATACTCCTAAGGCAATGATCGCTATAAGGGATAGTTTAATAAATTTTTTGGCCTTCTTCATCCGTTTCACCTCATTTCGTGTTTTAAACAGACAATCGTAAAAGTTATTATCTACCTAATTTCACCATCAACAATTTTCAATGTTTGATCAGCCAAAATATTTAGGTCCTCTTTATGATGACTAGCGATAAGAATTGTACAGCCTTGTTTTTTAAGATTCAACAAAATATTTCTTAATGTAAGAATGCTGTCTTCATCAAGTGCATTTGTTGGTTCGTCTAATAATAATATTCTTGGTTTTTCAAATATAGCTTGGGCAATACTTAATTTTTGTTTCATACCTAAGGAATATTCCTTGACTTTGAGATTTGCTTGCTTTGATAAGCCAACTTCATCGAGAGTTTTTAAAATGTCTTTCTCTGATACTTTTTTGTTTATTTCCCCTAATATTTTTAAATTTTCGAAACCGCTATACTGGGGCAGCAGTTCGGTATTTTCGATAATCACTCCAATACTCGGTGGAAAGTCAATATCTTTATGTAAAATTTTGCCGTCAATTTCAACATATCCGCTACTCGGAAAAATTAATCCTGCAATTGCTCTAAGAATCATTGTTTTTCCTGAACCGTTCCTGCCGAATAATCCATAAATATTTCCGGATTCAAAAGTGTAAGTAATATTATTCAGGATTAACTTTTTTTTAATTACCTTTGAATAATTCACCATTTTAATCGTTGACATAAAAAATTCCTTTCTAAAGCCAATTTTTTTTATGCACATATTTTTTTGTAATATATACCAATAAGAGGAATGCAACTAAAACCAGAATATATAAAAGACAAATATGAACTAAATCAAAAGTATAAAATGTCTTCAACCTTTCGTACATTAAGATGTTGGGGATAAACAACAGATTCAAATAATTTTCCCCAAGTGAAGAAGGACATAGGTTAGCTCCACCTCTGCCATCTTTTTGACCCACTTGGGACAAGAAATTGATCCACTTAGGACAGAGATGAGCCACTACTAGTAGATTTATAAGCAGCCATTGAAATCTAATATATTCCAATGGCTGTTTAGCTTATTTAAAACTCTTACCGTCTAGTTGTTTATTAATTATCTCTTGAGCTAAGCTAACGAGTTCATCGTGGTCTAATCCCTCTTCTTCTCCCCAAATACATGGAGGTAATAATTTCTCTTCCACTTCGCGCATTACTTCATCAGGTAAATACATGTGAAGGAAATACCTTGCTATACGGATTTCAACTTCTTCAGGGATCACTTGGATACCGCCAATCCATGACGTTCTCTCATCGAGACTTTACCGTCAATAAGTATATTGTAGGAATCATGCACAATCCTATCTAGAATGGCGTCTGCCAGTGTGCTTTCGCCAATTTTATCATGCCATCCCCTAGGATCAAATTGGGAACAAAAGATAGTTGAGCCCTGCTGGTGGCGTGCTTCTACGATTTCAAGAAGGTCTCTTGATTCCGTTTCTTTTAACGGAGTTAATAGCCACTCATCCAAGATTAGTAGGTTTACATTCTTGTATTTTTTCATTACCTTTCTATACGTTCCTTCTCCTCTTGCGATCGCCAATTCATCCAATAAATCAGGTAATCGGATGTATTTTACTTTATAGAATTGACGACACGCAGCGATGCCAAATGCACAGGCTAAATACGTCTTCCCATTTCCGGAAGCACCCATTAATATAATATTGTGATGCTCTTCAATATAATTACCAGTTGCCAATCGCAATATTTGTGCCTTATCTAGCTTTCTATCCGGATGATATTCAATATCTTCAATACACGCCTGCGTGTCCCGTAATTCTGCTTGTTTGATTAGGCGATCAAGCTTATTGTTTTGCCTTCTGGACCATTCAATATCAACCAGTAATCCAAATCTATCTTCAAAAGATAGTTCTTGATATTCCGGATTTCTCAATTGTTCTCTAAATGTTTCTGCCATCGCAGACATTCTCATGTCATTTAATTTTGTTAAAGTGTTATCGGTTGTCATTATTTTTTCCCTCCGTAGTAATCAGCGCCACGAGTAAAGCCGTATGCGTTATCATTTTTTGGTGTGTCCATTTGTTCGCTTGTTTTCTCCAATGGTAATTTATCATGTCCTGTTTTTAGGATTGTTTGTATGCTTTTAAGTTTTGGGCGTGGCGTATAAGACAATACTCTTTCACACGCCTTCTCTATGCGTTCGATGGAGTATTTATCTGCTAGTTTCATCAATGCATAGGTCGATTTCAACCCTTGCTTTTCTGTTGGATAAGATTCTAGTATTCTTTCAATGGTTAATAGGGTGGAAGGACCGGTTGTGGCACCCCACTCTAATATAAACTCCTTATCAAACGATGCATACTTTCTATGATCCCTAGGCATATGATCAGGAATCGTACTGAAATCCCCACCTGTTTTATTTGATCTTTTGTGCGAAGCAATCCGGATATTCTTATAAAACACTTCAACTATATTTCTCGTTACTCGAACGTCTACTGTACATTTGATATAATCATAGGGAACAGAGTAATAATTATTATCTATTTTCACATGATAATCGGGCTGGACAACGGTCTTCGCCCAGCTCGCAATCTCGTATGGTGAATGAGG
>NZ_JBFEGN010000081.1:0-15510 GCF_047228825.1 Siminovitchia jepli | reverse complement strand
GGCCTTTTAGGCCGAGGCCGGTAAGAGAGGCTTTCAGCCGCAGAGCAAACCACCAGTTCACACTGGTGGTTTTGATTGTTTTGAATTCCAATGTTAAACCTACGTAATCGGAGGTCTGTACTTATCAATACGATTGCCGTGAGTTAAAAAACGAAGCTTTTTGTGTGCAAGTATCTGAATACAAAAATAGTATAATATGAGATGGAATCAAGAAATAACGAGAATACAAGTTTAAGGGTGATGGAAAGTGATTCGGATATTGGTAGCGGAAGATGACCCGCATATTCAACGGCTTATAAAAGTGTATCTTGAACCGGAAGGCTTTGAGATTTTGCAAGCTTTCGATGGTGAAGAAGCAATACGTTTGATGGAAAACAATCAGGTGGATTTAGTGATACTCGATATTATGATGCCGAAGGTGGACGGCTTTGATGTATGCCAAGAAATCCGGCAATTTTCGACTGTCCCGATTTTAATGGTAACCGCAAAAGGGGAAACGAAAGATAAGGTGGACGGTTTTCGAAGCGGGACCGATGATTATATCGTGAAGCCGTTTGATCCCGTTGAATTTGTGCTGCGTGTAAAAGCATTGCTGCGCCGTTATCGGATAGCCTATTCATCTACCGTTACGATTGGCCTTCTCAAATTGGATGAAAAAAAACAAAGCGTTGAAATCGAAGATCAAATCATTGTATTGCCGCCGAAAGAATTTCAACTCTTATTTAAATTGGCAAGTTATCCGGGAAATATCTTTACAAGATGCCAATTAATCGAGCAAATTTGGGGAGTGGATTATGAAGGAGACGAAAGGACGGTTGATGTTCATATCAAACGTATCCGGCAACGGTTTGAAAAATGGACAGACCAGTTTCGAATCGTTACAGTTCGTGGTTTAGGCTATCAATTGGAAGTGAAAAAATGAAAACGTTATATACCCGGATCGTTATCGTTTACATCATTACTGTAATCGTCAGTCTTGTTGTCGGTTTTTTCACGATCGGTTTTCTCGTTCAATCACGCTTTGGCGAAGAACAGGAAGAACTTTTAATGAAGCAGGGAAAAGGTTTTATTGCATTATCGGAAAAATGGGATGATTTTTCAGAAATAAAAACCTTAGCGAATGATTTGTTTATCCCTATGTACGTGAATTTTGCGCTATATGATTCGGAAGGATTGGCCGAAGTGATTGGAACGACCAAAAGATCCATTCCTGAAAAGAGAATTCACCAAGTTTTACAAGGAAACGTGTACCGGGAAGATGGCGATGATTTTAATAACCCGATCGTCGGGATTCCTTTTCAAAAAGAAAACAAACATTACGCACTCTTCGTTTATTTAAGTGATGCTGATGGGATTGAAAAGAGCGCTTATCAAGTTGTCCTTTTAGGATTTATAAGCGTGCTGATTTCAGGAAGTATGTTAATTTTGATTGTCTCCCGTTTTATCGTTAAACCATTAACAAAAATGACCAAAGCAACACAGGAATTGGCCAAGGGGAATTTTGACATTCATCTACATTCAAAACGAAAAGATGAAATCGGTGTTTTAGCAAGAAATTTTGACATGATGGCTGAAGATTTACAGAAAATCGAACAAATGCGGAAAAATTTTATTTCGGATGTTTCTCATGAAATTCAATCTCCCCTTACTACGATTCGCGGATTCTCCAGAGCGTTAAGGGAGAAAGAACTGCCTGTGGCGGAGCGTTTGGAATTTTTGCAGATCATTGAATCGGAAAGTGAAAGGTTATCACGCCTAAGTAGTCATTTGCTTCGGCTTGCATCGTTGGAATCGAATCAACATCCGTTTGAACCGAAACGTTTTTTATTGGATGAACAAATCAGAACGGTTATTTTAAATTTGGAGCCGGAATGGTCGAAAAAACAGATAACATTTACGGTGGATTTGCCAAAGACTTATATCGTGGCAGACGAAGATTTGCTGCATCAAGTTTGGCAAAATATGATACATAACAGCATTAAATATAATAGGGACGGGGGTACAATTGGTGTTCGGATAAAGAAAAAGCCCCGTACGATCATTATTGAAATTGAAGATACAGGCATTGGCATAAAAGAAGAACATCAGAGGAAAATTTTTGAACGATTTTATAAAGCAGAACATTCCCGGACAAAGAAAAATGGCAGCGGTATCGGACTATCGATTGTCAAAAAAATAGTAGAGTTGCATCATGGCGATATTTGCGTAACGAGCAAGCCGAGAAAAGGGAGCCAATTTACCATTACATTACCTGTAAAGCAAATGAAAAGAAAAGAAGTGAATCATTAATGGCCGCAAAACTTGCTTTGCGGTCTTTTTTGTTCATATTCAGTTCATAATGCCCTGCTATGTTTTGAGAGAAGAAAATATTAGGGGGTAAAAAAAGTGTCGAGAATTACACAATGGAGTTTGAAAAACGGGATTGCTGTTTTTTTACTATGCATCCTCGTTTTAGGAGGTGGATTGTTTGCAACGACAAAAATTCAAAAGTCAATCATGCCAGATCTCTCCTATCCTACTTTATTTGTTCAAATCGCAATCCCGGGCCAGTCTGCAGAAGAAACCCAGAAAAATATAACGGTGCCCCTGGAAGAAAAAATATTGTCCGCAAATGAAGCAGAAAATGTCATTGCTTCAACAACAAGCAATGTGGTCACGATTGAGGTTCAATATCCGTACGGGACTGATCTTGATAAAGTAAATAATAAATTGGAGGCGATCGTGAACAGTGTCCCGTTACCTGAACATGCCGATAGGCAAGTATTGACAATTGATCATATGTTAAATAGCGTCTACCAGGCTGCATTAACAGGTGATGACCGCGATCAGCTTCAGAAAAAAATAACAGAAACGATTATTCCTGAAATCAAAAAAGTGAACGGGGTAGCAAATGTAGAGGTTACCGGACTTAAGGACCCTAATTGGGTGATTGAATTAAATCAGGAAAAGGCATTGGAAAAAGGGATCAGTTTACAAACTGTGAAGGATGTGCTGGAAAGCAAAAATATGGACATGGCCGTTGGAACGGTTGAAAACAATGGCCAAACAATACCTGTTGATATACGAGGCAGCATTCAATCAATTGAGGATTTACGCAAATTGGTGATCAGCAGCGATCAGCCAAATCCGGGACCAGGTGTAAAATTATCCGATATTGCCACTATTAAAGAAACAGAAAAAGAGCAAGAAATATCCCGTTATAACGGAGAGCCGGCTTTTGTTTTCACCATTACAAAAGAGAAAAACGCCAATACGGTTGCTGTAACCAATAAAGTTGAAAAGATTTTTGAGCAGTATCAAACAGAAGCAAAGTATGAAAAATATCCAATTTTGAATTATGGCAAGGAAATTGATACGTCGATCTCCAAATTGGTAAAAGAAGGATTGTTTGGAGCGTTATTTACCATTATTGTCATCGCTTTATTTTTGCGAAGCTTCCGTGCGACGATCATTTCGATTATCTCATTGCCGGTTTCAATTCTTGTCACGATCATGGCATTGGATTATATAGGTTATACGTTGAATGTCATGACATTAGGGGGCCTTGCAGTAGCAATCGGCCGGATTGTCGACGACAGTATTGTCGTTATTGAAAATATGTACCGCTGGCTGCAGGAAAAAGGCATGACATTGAGTCGGAAAGAGATTGCGTTCAGAGCAACGAAAGAAGTGATGACTGCTGTTGCCTCATCCACTTTTGTCACATGTATCGTCTTTTTGCCGGTTGCCTTTGTGGATGGGATGATTGGGGAGCAATTCCGCCCGTTTGCCCTTGCCGTGGCCATTTCCATCTTAACATCACTATTTGTGGCGATTATGCTTATACCTGTATTGGGGAAAACTTTCTTTAAAAAAGTGAAGCCAAAAGAAAAGGAAGGCAGACTGGTGAAAGGGTATGAAAAACTTCTTCGCCTGGCGATCAGAAGAAAAGGCGTGGTCCTGACTCTTTCCATCCTGCTGCTTGTCGGTTCAATATCGTTAGTGCCGTTCATGGGATTTTCGTTAATTCCAGCGGGAAGCAGTACATCCTTAAACATTAGTATGATTCTTCCTGCAGGGACGGAGCTTGAAGAAACGGACAAAGCCGCCAAAAAAGTGGAAACCTATTTGGAGGGAAAAAAAGAAATTGATTATAGCAGCGCCGAAGTCGGCAAACCGGCAGATCCGCTATCATTCCAGAAAAATGATAACGAAGCCACCTTTATCGTAAAATTGAAAAAAGGTTTCACTGCCGACGAAGAAATGAGTTCATTAAAAAGGAACCTATCCAACCTTGTCAAAGCGGATATTCCTGGAGCAGAAATAACAGTTGAGGAATTATCACAAGCACAAGGATCTTCCGGAAATACAGTGGTCATCGAAATGTATGGAGACGACGCAATAGCGTTGGAAAAAGCATCAAAACAAGTGGAAAATTTGTTGAAGCAAAACAGCCAATTAAAAAACGTAAAAAATGAAATGAATGAAGCACGTAAAAAATGGTCGATTTCTTTAAATGACAAAGGAAAAGAACTAAATGTCGATCCCAGCCTATTGATGGGATTGGTCCATGAACAATTAGATGCTGTTGAATTAGTCGATTATAAAATAAAAGATGATAATATGAATGTTACGATTGATTATCATAAAAAAATTGCAAGCAAGTCCGGATTGGAGGAATTAAAAATTCCAACCTCCAGTGGTGAAAAACAACTAAAAGAAGTGGCAAAAGTTGTGGAAACGAAAACACCTATTGAAATTAACCGGGAAAACGGCAAAACGCTGGCAAAAGTCACTGCACAAATAAAAGGGAATAATATTTTAGAGGAATCAAGCAAAGTGCAAAAAGATGTCGAAGCATTGAAACTGCCTGAAGGAGTGAGTCTAAAAACAGGCGGGGCGAATGAGGAAATCATAAAAGAATATACCCAGATGGGGGTTTCGATGATCACAGCGATCGTACTGGTATTTTTCATCTTATGCTTGACCTTTAACGGTCTGCTGACGCCCATCGTCATTTTAACCTCGATTTTGTTCGTGCCCATCGGATCGTTCGGATTTTTGCTCATTGCCGGACAGCCGCTCTCCTTGAGCTCTTTAATTGGATTGTTAATGTTAATCGGAATCGTTGTCACAAATGCAGTTGTTCTCCTGGATCGGGTTGAAAATAACCGCAAACAGGGAATGGAAGTAGAGGAAGCGATCGTGGAAGCAGGGAAAATCCGCCTCAGACCCATCGTCATGACAGCAGTTGCAACCATTTGTGCCCTTATACCGCTTGCACTGTCAGCCGATATCGAGTCCGCTTCCGCTGCCTTGATTTCAAAAGGATTGGCCATCACTGTTATTGGGGGCTTAACAACATCGACATTGTTGACATTGGTGGTTGTACCTTCACTTTATCGAGCAGTTGAAAGGTTCCGTTGGAACAAGGGCAGTTTTCAAAAAGAAAACGGATTGCAAGAAAGAATGACGAATAGTATGTAAAAAGTCCGTCTCTTGATGGCAAAGTGACTATGCCCTTTAACAAATGTTTCTCATTTTTGATCGGCATGAACATTTTCAGGGGTATGAAACGGAAAGATTCTTTTCCCTTTCACAATTGCAAGAAGTGTTATAAAACCAAAAAGTCTCCTGTATTATGGGAGGCTTTTTTTCCTATCTATAATATGTTCCATGTTTTTGGACAGTCTCTGAGGCTGAAAATGTAAAAAATACCTCAGGTGATTGACAAAACAAATTCGGCATCTTATAGTAGCTATATGAATAACTACTAAAGAGGGGCGTTTTATGGAGGGCATTTATACGGAGCTGCAGAAACTGGGTTTTTCGCAGTACGAGTGCAAAGCCTATGTCGGCTTATTAAAAAACTCACCTGTCACGGGGTATGAGGTAAGCAAACGCACGGGTGTACCGAGATCCATGATCTATGAAGTGTTGGGTAAATTATTGGATAAAGGCGCGATTTATGTTGTTCCGTCCGAACCGGTAAAATATTCACCCATACCCGCAAAAGATTTAATCGAGCGCCTTCGCAAGTCGTTTGCCGAAACGTTTGATGCATTGGAGCAGCAGCTGCCATCGATTGAAAGTGAACGGGAAACAGATGTGATTTGGCATATTCGCAGCCATGAACATGTAATCGAAGAAATGCTGAATATAATCCGTTCGGCGAAAAATGAGTTATGGCTGTCCGTTTGGGAAACACAGGTTCCGCAAATCAAAGAGGCGGTTGATCAGCGGGTAAAGGATGGAATTCACATTTTTACCATTCTTTTTGGTGCTCCCGATACTCAGTTGGGATTAACATTTCACCACAACTATATGCAGCCTGATGTGGTAAGGGAGCGTATGGGCGGCCATTTGACGGTTGCGGCCCGCGATGGAGAAGAAGTGTTGATTGCCAATTTTACTGAAAAGTCTTTTGCATGGGCGGTAAAAACGAAGGACCCTGCTCTTGTGCTTATAGCTACTGAATATATCAGGCATGACATCATGATTGAGGAAATCACGAAAGAGTTTGGGGCTGACAAATTGGATGCCCTTTGGAGAACAAATATGGATTTAAGTCATGTTGTGAAAGGAAACCGGTTCAAATAAAATGAACCGTATTTTCTTCCCATTTTTATAGTAGTTAGCAAAATAACATCTAATGGAGATGATCAAAGATGACAAAAGAACTGTTTTTAAAGGACTCATACCAAACCATGTGCAATGCCAATATTTTATCGATTGAAGGGGATAAAGTGATTCTCGATCAGACCATTTTTTATCCAACCGGCGGGGGACAAGAGTGTGATACTGGTACATTGATTCAAGAAGGCGAAGTGTTTGATGTTTTTCAAGTAAAAAGGGAAAGCGGGAAAATTATTCACTTCGTCAAAAACGCCGAACGATTAATATTGGGGGAAGTGACGGCCGAAATCGATTGGGAAAGACGCCGGGGACTCATGAGACATCATTCTTTATTGCATGTGCTGGGAGCAGTTGTCAATAAAAAGTATGGGGCACTGTGTACTGGCAATAAAATTTATCCTCACAGGGCCAGAATAGACTTTAATCGGCTTCAAGATTTAACAGAAGATCAATATGATGAGATTGTAATAGAAACGAACCAAATCATCCAAGAAGGTCATCCGATCAAATATCAACTGATTTCAAGGAGTGAGGCCGAAACACGCCCCGGATTGGTCAAAACGGCTGTGAACTTATTGCCGCCGACTGTTACTGAAATTCGCCTAGTAAACATTGAATCCATTGATGAACAGGCTTGCGGCGGTACACATGTTGCAAATACAAAAGAAATTGGCGAAATGAGGCTCGTAAAAGTCAGCAGCAAAGGAAAAAACAATAAGCGGCTGGAAGTTGCGCTAGTTTGAGAGGGACATACGGAAAATGGAGAGACTGGTAACGACAAATGAAGCTAATCATGCCTTTTTAAAAGGTGTGAAGGATTGTTTACCGACAGTATTAGGTTATTTAAGCATTGGTTTTGCCGCAGGCGTCGTGGAAAAAACAGCCGGATTAAGCTTAATGGAAATAGCGCTGATGTCCTTGCTTCTCTATGCGGGTTCGGCTCAATTTATTGCTGCGGGAATGTGGGTTGCAGGTGCCCCTGTCATGTCTATCATTTTGATGATTTTTATTGTGAATCTCAGATATTTTTTATTGAGTGCTGCTTTAGCACCCCATTTTCGGCACCTGCCCCCGAAAAAGAATCTCATTACCGGGTTTTTGTTGACAGATGAAACATTTGGTGTCGCAGCGAACCATTTGGCTCAAAAGAAGCATGCTGATTATCACTGGATGCTTGGCCTAAACGTAACGGCTTATCTCAACTGGTTGTTGGCAAATGTAGCCGGAGGCTATTTTGGAACATGGATTGAACAGCCTGAAACTTTCGGCCTTGATTTTGCTTTGCCTGCGATGTTTATTGGCTTGCTTATACTGCAAGTTTTAAATCAACCGAAAATATCGATTGAAATAGTCGTCATTTTTAGTGCGGTTATTTTTACAGTGCTGGCCAGCTTGGTTGTTCCAGCCGGCATTGATGTTATTATAGGAACAATTTTTGCTGCTTGTGTCGGGATGGTGATGGAAAAGTGGAATTAAGGTGGGATGTATTATTCATCATTATTGGCGGGGCGATCGTGACGTTTTTGCCCAGAGCTTTCCCCTTGGTCGTTTTAAGTAAGATAGAAATTCCTGATTGGGGCATGCGCTGGTTAAAATATATACCTGTTGCCATCTTATCCGCCTTATTGGCGCAAGAATTGCTTCCTTTGGAAGATCACCAGCACTGGGAAATGTCACACCTCATTGCTGCGGCGGTTTGTCTGATTGCGGGGCTCCTGACCAGAAGCCTGCTATTGACAGTGGGCGTCGGAATAGGGGTGGTGATGCTGTATCACTTCATCTGACTTAGAGCAAATCCCCCTTGACAAATGCCAGGAAAAGATAATTGCCATTTTGAAGACTGTGGTTTTATAAAGTCACAGTTGTTATTTTGAAAAGTTTCAAAATGTTGAAAACAAAGAGTGTTCACAATGAAACCAATCGTTTCCTCAAGCGTAAATAGCTTAAAGGGGGGGAGAGCATTGAAATATGTAATGGTCGGGATTCTTTTATCTGTTGTTGCTATTTTATTATGTCTTGGGATGTGGGGAATGGAAAAGGTTGTCTTTATCACCGGAGGTATCGGGTTATTGTTCCTTGGCCTGGGGGCGCTTTCGTCGGGGGCACTTGTGAGCGGTGATCGGATGAGGGCCAATTATGCCAATGAATCGATGAGTGAAAGACATGAAAGAACCGCGGTAAGTACAAGACTTATTTTGGTTGGTTTGCCCAATTTGGTTATCGCGGCATGTTTCCTCTATTTCTTGTAAACGAATGAAAGGGTTGGAAAAGTAAACATCCATAAAAAATTTGCTGAAGATCTTAAATATTAAAAAATCGCATTGATGCAACGAGAGCATGTAACAAAACCGGCTTTCCGCAAGGAGGCCGGTTTTGGGTTCTTATGAAGACATTGACTCAAGCTGCCTTGTCTTCCCTTTATACAATTGGTACAAAATAAACGCCAGTATGGAAATCACAATTCCCGAAATGTACGGAAGTCCAATCGCCACGGAGAACAGCCAGCCCCCAAGCGGCGGCCCGATAATTCTGCCGAGAGAGTCAAAGGAGGATAACAGCCCCGTCGTGCTTCCGTGTCCGGTCGTTGATTTTTTCGTAAGCAGCGCCGATACGCTCGGCCGGATCACCCCGTTTCCGATTCCAAAAACCGTCAAATAGATGGCTGCCGTAGTAAAGCTGTCCACGAGCAAAATAAGGGAAAATCCGATGATGGACAAGATGATCCCGCCCTGGATGACGACACCTTCTCCGTATCTTTTTGTAAGCCTTCCAACGAGGCCGCCTTGGACAACGGCTCCCGCCAGCCCCATGATCATGAAAAGATAACCGAGCTCAACCGTTCCCAATCCTGCTTTTTTTGCGGCAAAATAGGCAAATGTTGCCTCAAGCCCGGCCAACGAAACAGAAGTGAAAAACTGCATGATATATAAAACGGAAACAGGACCGTTCAAAGCCCGGAGCATAGGCGTTTTTTCAGGAGCATGTCCGCCGCGCCGTTCCTTGGATAACGATTCCTTCAGGATAATCATCACCAAAAAAAACGTAAAGAGAGAGGAAATGCCTGCGACATAAAAAGGCATGTTTAAGCTTGTTTTTGAAAAAATTCCGCCGATCGCCGGGCCGAAAATAAAGCCGAGGCCAACGGATGCACCTATAATGCCCATCCCTTTACCACGGTCTTCATCCGTTGTAATATCAGCCACATACGCCATAACCGTTGGCATATTGGCCGAAGAAAGAAATCCCCCGATGATTCTTGCCGCGAACAGCATCCATAGTTGCGAAGACAATGCCATCATGAAAAATGAAATGGCCAATCCGAATATACCGATCATTATCACGGGCTTACGGCCGATCCGGTCGGAAATCCTCCCCCACATGGGAGCAAACAGGAGCTGCATGAATGAATAGACAGCCATCAAAAGACCCAATTCAGCCGGTGAAGCCCCCATATTTTCAGCATAAAACGGAAGAACGGGAATAATGATGCCAAAGCCTACCATCACAAAAAACATAACCGCAAATAAAATCGGCAATGCTCTTTTTGTTTCCAAAAGAAGTCACTCCAGTCCAAAGTCAGTTGAATATTTCAAGTTTCGTTTGTTTTGGATTCACTTCATCTTACCATGAACAAATTTAGGTTGTGAATGAAAAAGCTGTTCCGTGTCAACTTATACAAAAATATGTCACTTTTGGTTTGAGAAAAACTGTGAAGGGAAAATAAGAATATAGCACAAATATAAGGGGTTGTTCAAAATGAGCAAAATTGCAACTGTCATCACAAACATGTTTGAGGACTCGGAGTATACAGAGCCTGCGAAGGCTTTTCGGGAAGCCGGCCATACGGTTGTCACGATTGAAAAAGAAGCGGGAAAAATTGTCAAGGGCAAACAGGAACAGTCAAACGTTCCCATTGACAAAGGAATTGATGATGTTTCAGCAGATGAGTTTGATGCCTTGTTTATTCCAGGGGGTTTTTCACCGGACCAGCTTCGTGCCGATGACCGTTTTGTCCAATTTGCCAAAGCATTTATGGAGGCAAAGAAACCGGTGTTTGCCATATGCCACGGGCCGCAGTTGTTAATCACGGCGAAAGCCTTGGAAGGCAGGAAAGCCACCGGTTATAAATCGATCAAGGTCGATATGGAATATGCAGGTGCCGATTATCAAGATGAAAAAGTGGTTGTTTGCGCCAATCAGCTTGTCACGAGCAGAACTCCGGATGATCTGCCCGCATTTATTGAAGAATCAATGAAATTGTTGTAAACAAGGGGGAATCAACTGTATTTCCCCTTGTTTTTTTATCTGAAAAAGGCGACAATGCTTATAAAAGGATGTGGGAGGAACCGTTTTAATGGATGAAAACATGATCCTGAAACATAATGAACAATTGGTCGCCACGCTGGAAAAGGATCTTCGATACATATCTGCGATTGTGAAACAAAAGGGGAGAGAATTACTAACAGACTATTCGATTACACCCCCCCAATTTGTTGCCTTGCAATGGCTGTTTGAAGAAGGCGACATGACGATCGGCGAACTTTCGGGCAAGATGTTTCTCGCCTGCAGTACCACGACCGATCTCATAGACAGAATGGAGAAAAAAATGCTCGTCGAACGGGTAAAAGACCCGAAAGACCGGCGGGTCGTTCGCATACACTTATTAGAAAAGGGCGAAAAAATCATCGGCGAAGTCATCAAGAAAAGACAAAAATATTTGCACGATGTTCTCCAGGATTTTTCCGAAAATGAAGTAATCGATTTAAAGGACAGCTTGGAGAAACTTCATCGTGAAATGAAAAAAGAATGAGGCGTTTTGATTGAAACAGGCAATAGGAGTTATTGATTCAGGTATTGGAGGATTAACTGTAGCAAAAGAAATCATGCGGCAACTCCCTCATGAACAAATATATTATGTTGGCGATACGGCCCGCTGCCCGTACGGCCCGAGGCCGGAAGAGGAAGTAAAGGCATTCACATGGGAAATGACTTCCTTTTTAATGGACTGGAATATTAAAATGCTCGTCATTGCTTGCAATACGGCCACTGCCGTCGTACTGGATGAAATACGGACCGAACTGCCAATACCGGTAATCGGTGTCATTTCCCCGGGAGCCAGGGCCGCCTTGAAGGTAACGAAAAATAATCGAATCGGGGTTCTGGGAACGGCGGGTACAATCAAGAGCGAGGCTTACGTACGCGAACTCATCGCCATCAATACGGAGTCGAAAGTAACGCAGCTCGTTTGCCCCAAATTTGTTCCCATTGTGGAAAGCTTTCAATATAACAGCGATATTGCCAAAAAAATTGTAAAAGAAACGTTAAAACCGATAAAGGAAACGGATATTGATACACTGATTCTTGGCTGTACCCATTACCCGCTTCTGGGTCCTCTCATTGAAAAAGAGATGGGTTCCCATGTGCATGTCATCAGCTCCGGAGAGGAGACGGCCAGTGAAGTGAGTGCCATTCTCCACTATAAAGAAATATTAAATATCGAATCCGCGCCTCCCGAACACCGGTTTTTTACGACTGGATCAAAAGAACTATTTGGAAAAATTGCATCCGACTGGCTGGGAATCAACAACTTGTCCATCCATGCAACAAACATTGAAAAGGGCGTTTTGAAATTATAAACATATCCTCCGCGCGGGATATGTTTTTTTTAATTGTTTCCGAAAACATGTGCCCAAGCGGTCTAATTAAACAAAACAGCTCGTATACATGGAAGTACAAACCGTATAATTAGGAGGGGTAGGAATGTTTAAACGAGCGCAATTGGCCGCTTTGATTGTTATGTTAGCAGCAAGCGGGTTCATATCGGGCTGCGGGCTTTTGAGCAAAGGAAAGGAGAAGTTGGATCCTCCAAAAGAGGTCTCCTACCTAAAAGAAGGGGAGGAACTTCAAACATCCCCCAAAGACGGAGAGGAGGAACAAAAAACCACAGGTGAGGGGGAGACTGAAAAGACTGTGATGAGAGATTTATATTTGATTGACCGAAACGGTTTAGTCGTTTCTCAAACGCTTCCTCTCCCGGCATCGGATAGTCCAGCCAAGCAGGCGCTGGAATATCTTGTTGCGGATGGGCCGGTAACCGAAAAATTGCCAAACGGTTTCAGAACCGTGCTTCCCGCAAACACGGAGGTAGATGTCGATATACAGGACGGAACGGCAATCGTTGATTTTTCAGAGGAATTTGCAGATTACGAAGCAAAAGATGAAAAGAAAATTTTACAGGCGATTACATGGACGTTGACCCAGTTTGACTCTATTGAACGCGTCGAACTGAGGATGAATGGCCATAAAATAAATGAGATGCCTGTAGACAAAACCCCGATCAGCGAAAAGGGATTATCCAGGCAGGACGGCATTAATTTGGAGGAGTCCGGAGTTGCGGATATTACGAATACTCGTCCATTAACCGTTTATTACTTAGCCCAATCAGATGATAAACCGTATTATGTCCCCGTCACGAAGCGGGTTTCAAACGCCGAGACGGATGATATAACAGCGATTGTCAATGAATTGGCAGAAGGTCCCGGAATGATGGCTGCTTTGGTCAGCGGAATGGGCGGCGGCGTGAAATTGCTCGATGAACCTAAAGTAAAAGAAGGGGTTGTCACCTTAAACTTTAATGAAGCGGTCCTGGGCAGTTCCAAGGAAAAAATGATATCGGAAGAAACCCTTCAATCATTGGTTCTTTCATTAACGGAATTAGAAGATGTAAAAAGCGTTGCCATAGCGGTGGGTGGCAAGCAGGAACTTTTAAACGAAAAGGGTGAACCGTTAACGGCTCCTGTTTCCCGTCCGGAAAAAGTGAATACAGGAAGTTATTAATTCAACTATTTTTGTTATACTAAAGGTAGACGTGGAAGAGGCTGGCAAAACAGTGATGCAGCCTCTGTTGTTTTTTTATCATACAGATCTTGCGGAAAATGGTTTTGGAAAGTTAAAGGAGGACAAGCAGTTGAGAATTGATGGAAGAAAAGCGGATGAATTAAGAGAGATACATATGGAAACAGATTTTTTAAAACACCCCGAAGGGTCGGTGCTCATTACAGTCGGGGAAACGAAAGTAATTTGTGCAGCAAGCATTGAGGAAAGGGTGCCGCCTTTTATGCGCGGGGAAGGAAAGGGCTGGATTACGGCTGAATATGCCATGCTGCCAAGGGCGACGGAATCCCGCAATATCAGGGAATCGTCCAAGGGAAAAGTGTCAGGTAGAACGATGGAAATCCAAAGGCTGATCGGAAGGGCGCTGCGTGCCGTTGTTGATTTGAATACCATCGGAGAAAGAACGATTTGGATCGACTGCGATGTGATCCAGGCAGATGGCGGAACGAGAACGGCGTCCATTACCGGCGCTTTCGTTGCCATGACGATGGCAATCGCCAAGCTGGCGGATGAAAAAGAATTGCCCGGGTTTCCCGTCACGGATTTTCTTGCGGCCACAAGCGTCGGGATCGTTGAAGAGGCGGGCGTTGTGCTTGACTTGAACTACCATGAGGACAGTGCTGCCCTCGTCGATATGAATGTCGTTATGACAGGAGCAGGAGAATTTGTTGAACTGCAAGGAACGGGAGAAGAAGCAACCTTTTCGGCTGCTCAACTGCATGACATGCTTGCAGCAGCAGAAAAAGGTTTGAAAAAATTGTTTGATATGCAAAGAGCGGCATTGGGAGATGTCGCTGAGAAAGTCGGAAGCAAAACAGAAGGTATAAATGGGAGCGGTGAGGGTATTGATTGAAAGGATCATTGTCGCTACAAAAAATAAAGGAAAAGCAACGGAATTCGAACAGTTATTTTCCCGGTACGGAATCGAGGCCAAAACACTCCTCGATTTTCCGGACATTCCGGATATCGAGGAGACGGGTGAAACATTTGAAGAAAATGCCATTATAAAAGCCGAGACGATTTCCCGTTTGGCGAACGCATATGTTGTGGCCGATGATTCGGGGCTGGTGGTCGATGCGCTTGACGGAAGGCCCGGGGTGTATTCAGCCAGGTATGCCGGGCCCGGGAAGGACGATCAAGCCAATATTGATAAAGTATTGCATGAAATGGAAGGAGTCCGTAATGAAGAACGGTCTGCCCGCTTTTATTGTGCACTCGCACTGGCCGGACCGGGAGTCAAGACGATGACAGTAAACGGAACCTGTGAAGGCGTCATTTTACATGAGCGAAGAGGGACAGGCGGTTTTGGCTATGATCCTATTTTTTACGTTCCGGCTGAAGGCCGGTCCATGGCAGAATTGGAGCCGGAGATGAAAAATCGGATCAGCCATCGGGCCAAAGCGATAATGGAATTGGAGCGGCATCTCCAGAATTTGACAGTACCCCGTTAAATGGTTCAAGGCCAATCAGTTCCGATTTCACCATTATTTTGATAAAATGCGTATAGCTTTTAAATGGAAATCGGGTGACAACGTGGTTGGTCAAGGGAAAGGCAGTGAAAAAGCATTTTGGTCGATTATTGCCGCCGTTTTTTTCGGAAACTTTTTAGCTGTCATGAACACGTCAACAGTCAATATCGCAATACCTTCGTTCATGGGGGAATTTGCTGCAAAACTCCCGACAGCACAATGGACAGTCACCGGGTTTATGCTGGCGGCAGGAGCCGCTGCACCGTCTGCAGGCTGGTTTGGCGCCCGGTTCGGATATAAAAAAGTATACATCGGGGCACTAACAGGCTTTTTTATCTGCTCGCTATTGATCACCTTTTCCTGGTCCATTGAAATATTGATACTATCCCGCATGCTTCAAGGAGTTTTCAGCGGCATTTTAATGCCGGCAACGATGACCCTGATTTACGAACGATTGGCAGAAGGCCCGGTATTTCAATGCCGGGATGAATGCCAGAAACATAGGTTTAAAAAAGAAATCGGCCCTTGCTTT
>NZ_JBFEGN010000080.1:0-15670 GCF_047228825.1 Siminovitchia jepli | reverse complement strand
GGTTCTCATCCTTATCGGTCACGTAGAACTACTCTATGTGACCCAAATCATCGGTTCTCATCCTTATCGGTCACATAGAACCACTCTATGTGACCCAAATCATCGGTTCCCATCCTTTTCGGTCACGTAGAACCACTCTATGTGACTCAAATTATCGGTTCTTACAGAAACGAGCCAATGAAGAGATTCGCCGCTTATCATTTGGCGACTTTTTGAAATTCCTCTAAAAACTTGCCGGAGTCATTGCCCATATAGAAATGGATGTTTCATTCGTGTGATTGACAAACCGATGGGGTATGGTGCTGTCGAATTGGATGCTGTCTCCTTCTTGCAAAATATACTCTTCTTCCCCAAGTATAATCGTAAGCTGCCCCCTGATTACAAAACCACATTCTTCACCGTAATGAGTGATGCGTTGCCGGTCTTCCTGGCCAGGGTCCAGTTCGATCAACAGCATCTCCAGATTGCTCTTTGAATTCGGTGAGAGTAACTGGTACTTCACTTTGGAGTTCGGGAGCATGATCGTCTTTCGTGCATTTTTCCGGACGACCAACTGCGACTCTTCTTGATACGATAAGAGCGAAGCAATTGTAATATCCAGGCCTTTGCAAATCTTTAAGAGAGTCGTCATGGTTGGGTCGGCTTTCTTCCTTTCAATTTGGCTCAGCATTCCGATGCTCACGCCGGAGGATTCCGACAGTTGTTGAAGGGAGAGGTTTTTATCCATACGTATTTTCTTCAGTTTGGAGCCGTCAAACATAAGCTTCGTTCCCCGTTTCCTTTGATAACTTCGGCAGTGAAGAAAATAATTTCTTTGTATATTCCTCTGACGGTTTTTTGAAAAGTTCTTCAGTCTCTCCTTCTTCAACTAATTTCCCGTGATATAAAACTCCAACCCGGTCGCTCATATATCGGACGACACTCATGTCATGCGAAATGAACAGGTTTTTCATACTGCTTTTATCCTCCCTTTGTAAATCATTGCAATCTGTTTAGAAAATGGCAAAAACCACAGCTGCTCATTCTGCGGATCAAGTCAGGTATTTTTGTGGCATCTTCCAGCCCTATCGTCATATTGGACATATCACTGCCCAGATTGTAGGTTTGCAGATAATCGACGAAATCAAACCCAAATCCAACATGATCGATCCCAACAAGCTCAGCAATGTAGATGATGTGATCGATAAACCGGTCTATTGTTGGTTCGTTCTGATCAACAAAGCTTTCATAAGCATTCACACCAATCAGCCCGCCACTGTAGGAAATCGCTTTCAATTCTTCGTCAGTTAAGTTCCTTTCGTGGTTACAAAGGCGTCTTGCATTACTATGGGAAGCAAGCAACGGCATGTCCGTTATTCTGACGACGACCAGGAAAGAATGGTCATTCAAATGAGAAACATCGATTATCCACTGATGCTTTTCATGTTCTTTGATCGCTGCGATTCCATCTTCGCTCAGCCCCAAGTGACTGCTTTGATAACCCCCTGTGCCGCCTGCTATAAAATTGGTTTCGTTCCAGGCGAAAATCGAATGTCTGATTGACTTTTGATTGAGCTCGTCAAATGCATTGGCAATCTTTTCTTTGTTCGTTGCACCTTCTCATTCTTCAATGAATGTAAGCCCTTCAATTCCAAGATAAATGAGAACTTGTCATTTTGGAATGCGTTCTGAATGGATGTTAGATCGGTGACGATTCAATTTTGTCTGATCCTTTCACATCTGCCAAAGCATGTTGGACAAGAGCGTTGAACCGGTTTAATTTGTTTCTTTTAAAGATTGGTTCTACCCAAAAACTCCGATAATTCCAGACACTCCTTTCTTTAATTTGGGAAGATGAATGTTCTCGAAGACATTCCTTTCACCTCTTTCTCTGCGAAAAGCAATATCTGTAAAAATATCGGAGTGCAGATCAACGATTTTCAAATTTTCACTCCCATTCACCTTTTTAACATATAATAAATTTTCTATTATATTAAAATAATACCATCAGCACTGTGGTATATCAAGACGTATCATCATGTTGGATGGGTTAGTAATTTCGCAGCAGCAAACACCACGCGTACTGCCAAAAGCTCACTTGGCAGAGCGGTCAAATATTGTCGTAACCAATGGGAACGTTTGAAGGCTTTTTTTGGAGGCGATCGTCTGGAGATCGATAATAATCGAGGAGAACGGTCAATCAAGCCTTTTGTGATCGGCCGCAATTATCTGCTTAAGAACATAACCGCAAAAACTGGCTGTTCATCAATACTGCAAAAGGAGCAAGGTCCAGCGCGCTCATTTATAGTGTTGTGGAAACAGCCTAGGAAAACGGATTGAATCCATACGACTACCTTAACTATCTGTTTCAGGAGCTTCCCAATATCGATACGACGGACAAAACAAAATTGGCCGAATTCCTCCCATGGTCACCGGCACTTCCCTAGGACTGCCATTTTCCTAATAAAACCAAATAAAGTATTATCGAAATCCCCATCTAAAAACAGGCGGGGATTATTTGATGCTTACAAATGAAAAATTGGTGTTATACCTCTCTTCTTCTTCAAGCGGTGTTGGAATTTATTGAGAGCAATTATGAAATCGATTCAAATAAGTAGCCGTTACATATTGATAATTTTCTATAAATTAAATATAATAAGCGTATAACTTTTTAAGAACCATTGGTTCTAATATAGAGACAAAGCTTTTGACAAATAAAATTTATTTTTAAAGGTGGTTTTTACATGCGAGTTGCTACGGATATTGGGGGCACATTTACCGACCTTGTGTATGTAGATGATAGTGGAAAATTTGGAGTTGCAAAGGCCCATACAACACCTGCTCAATTTGAAAAAGGCGTTATGAACGTACTTGAAAAAAGCGGAGTTTCGCCGAAGTCCATTGATATGTTTATTCATGGCTCAACGGTTGTCATAAATGCATTAACTGAAAGAAAAGGTGTCAAGGTAGGGCTGATTACAACAAAGGGAACACGAGATGTTCTTGAAATCGCCAGAGGAAATCGGCCTGACCTATATAATTTTCGCTATCAAAAGCCCGAGCCTTTTGTGGAACGTCATTTGCGCTTGGAAATCGATGAACGGCTAAACTATAAAGGGGAAGTCATCACACCTCTAAACGAAGAACAGCTTCCTGAAATTCTCTCCTTTTTTAAGAAAGAAAAGGTTGATGCGATTGCTGTTTGCTTCCTGCATTCTTATATCAATCCGATTCATGAAAAGAGAACAGCAGAACTCATTAAGCAGCTATGGCCGGATGTTGCCGTTACAGCTTCCCATGAAATTACAAAAGAATGGCGTGAATATGAGAGAACAAATACAACCGTTTTAAATTCATACGTAAAGCCGATTGCAGGTTCCTATATTGACAACCTAAAGAAAAAACTGCAGGAACATCAAGTAAACAGCCGTACCTATATTATGCAATCCAATGGCGGAGCAACCACCTTTGAAGGAGCCAAGCATTCACCTATTCATATGGTAGAGTCCGGGCCGGTTGCAGGAATTTATGGTGCAGCAATACTTGGACAAATTTTGAACGAAAAAAATATCATTGCCTTTGACATTGGCGGGACAACAGCAAAATGCTCATTAATTACAAATGGCGAGGTTAAGGTTTCAACAGATTACTATATTGAGAAGAGTGATGCCACAGCGGGCTATCCGCTGAAAGTTCCAGTAGTAGATATTGTTGAAATTGGCAACGGCGGAGGATCGATTGCATGGATTGATTCAACAGGATCATTAAAGGTTGGACCACAATCAGCGGGAGCTGTACCTGGTCCTGTTGCATACGGTCAAGGCGGGGAAGAGCCAACAACAACTGATGCAAACTTAGTGTCCGGGCGCCTATCAAAGAAAAACTTTGACTATGAAGTTAATTTAGAAAAAGTAAAGCAGGCCATAATGGATAAGGTATCTTCCCATTACGACCTTACAATGGAAGAAGGGGCGATGGGGATTATCGATATTGCCAATTCCAATATGCTTAATGCACTTAAATTAATTTCTATTCGAAAAGGATATGATCCAAAGGACTTCACAATGATTGCCTTTGGAGGCGGGGGCCCAATGCATGCAGCGGCACTTGCCAAGGAACTAGGGATAAAAAAAGTGATTATTCCAGTTGCATCGTCCGTTTTCTCTGCCTGGGGGATGCTTATGACTGATCTTCGCCATGATTATATTCAAACCCATATTAATCAATTAAAAGATATTGATTTGCTTGCAATCAATAAAGAATGGGAAAAAATGATTTCCCAGGCCTATCATCAATTCATTGAAGAAGGCATGGATAAAGATCAGGTTGTATTTAACCGTTTTGTCGATATGAGATATATAGGTCAGGAGCATACGGTTAAGGTGCCTGTACCGAATGCCGAATGGACAGAAGAAACCATAGAGGAAATCGCAGAAAGATTTCACCAGCTTCATGAACAAAATTACACCTTTAAACTGCCTGAAGCAGAGACAGAAATCGTCAATCTTCATTTAACCGGATTCGGAAAAGTTGATAAACCGGTTATACAAAAGTTAGCGGCGACTGGAAAAGCCGTTCACGAGTCGTTAAAGGAAGAACGGCCTGTTTATTTTAAAGATGAGGGTTGGATACAAACAAAAGTTTATGACCGCGGACAAATGGAACCAGGCATGAAGGTGATGGGCCCGGCAATTGTTGAAGAGCGTTCGGCTACGACGTTGATTCATGCGAATCAATCATTAGAAATGGATGCATACGGAAATTTAGTGATTGATACGGAGGTAGAGTAATATGCCAACTACAGATAAGGTTAACATCAATCCATTTACACTTGAAGTGATTAAGGATTCACTTATGTCAATTGGAGATGAAATGTTTCTTGCTCTTGCAAGGACGTCCATGAGTCCCATTATCTATGAAGTACTTGATTATGCTTGCGGTTTAACAGATGCAAAGGGCCGACTGATTAGCCAGGGAAATGGGGTCACTAGTTTTATAGGAATGCTGAGCCCGATGGTTCAGCATGTATATGAAAAATTTGATTACGGTAAAGGCTTAAAAGACGGGGATATTATCATCATAAATGATCCGTATGTTGGCGGAGGTTCCCACCTTTCTGATGTCGGTCTTGTTATGCCGATTTTCTATAAAGGAGAATTGATTGCGTTTTCTGCCAACAAAGGACATTGGACAGAAGTCGGCGGAAAGGACCCGGGTTCTTTTACAAGTGATTCTAATGAAATTTATCAAGAAGGGCTCCAATTAACGGGGGTAAAGCTGTTTGATGAAGGAAAAGTCAACCAGGCTGTAGTGGATATTATTGAAGCTAACGTTCGGCTTCCTGAGCTGTCTTTAGGAGACATGTGGGCGCAAGTAGCTGCTCTAAAAACGGGTGCAAAAAGAATTGTAGAATTATGTGATAAACACTCAAAGGATCTAGTCATTGCAGCGATTGATAACTTATTAAAACAAGGGGAAATGTTTGCAAAAAAAGAATTGGAACTTCTTCCAAAAGGGATCTTTACTGCTGAAGACTTTATTGAGGGGGATCCCAAAAAGGGCGGCCCATATCCAATCAAGGTTCAGATAACAATTACCGATGAGGAATTCATTTGTGATTTTCGCGGAAGCCATCCGCAGGTAACAAATCCAGTAAACTGTTCCTATTTCGGCTTGCTGGCAAGTGTACGTGTCATGTACCTGGCAATTATGAGGCCGGCACAAAATAATATTAATGAAGGAGTCTTTCTCCCATTAAAAATATTAACGGATAAAGGTTCAATTATTTCAGCTGAAAGGCCGGCACCTGTTTCTATGAATTTTGAAGGCCGGATTGGAGGAGCAGAACTTATTTGGAAAGCATTGGCTCCGCTGCTTCCGGATCGTTTAACAGCTGGACATTTATTGTCAGTATGTTCGGTTGTCTTATCCGGCCAGCACCACGATACGAATTCTCCCTTCCTCATTGTTGAACCTTCTGTAGGGGGCTGGGGTGCCGGTGAAGGTATGGATGGCCAGCGCGGCCAGTTCTGTATGGGAGACGGGGAAACATACAACATTCCGATTGAAGTGGCCGAAACTAGATATGGTGTATTAGTAGATGAATATAGCTTACGCTGCGATGGAGCAGGTGCCGGTGAATATATCGGCGGATCTGGCGTTATTCGTTCCTACCGGGCGTTAAGTGATGATCAGAAGCTTTCTGCTACCTTTGGGCGACACCAATTTAGACCCTGGGGAATGAAGGGCGGAGAGAATGGCTCTTCAAACTACGTAAAAATCTTGAAAAAGGATGGCCAGGTTGTGGGACCATTAGGAGTCACAGCAAGATACCCATTAAATCAAGGGGACGTGGCTCAATTAGTGACCGCAACAGGTGGGGGATATGGAAATCCATTAAAACGCCCGGCAGAAAAAGTTGCAAAAGACGTAAAAAATGGGTATATCTCCGCCGCTCAGGCAAAAGAAAAATTCGGCGTAGAAATCGACCCAATCACCTTTGAAATTCGTAAACTAACAGAACAAAGAAAAAACATTCGTTAAACATAATAACGGTCGTCCCCCCTGAGCGAAAACACGAACTGGGGGGAAGCCCTTTTACCTCAACCATTTAGAAGATTCGCTATTGATGGATTAGTTGTATTACGGTATAATCCCTTTAATGATTATAAATGAAACAATGTCTCTATTATAGAGACAAAATAAAAAGGTGGTGGGTGCTTTGTCATTGAAAACTTTAGATAATTCTTTGGAGTTGCTGAAATATTTTACGAGAGAAAAACCCTCCTGGGGGGTGAGGGAACTGGCGAAGGAAATGGGAATTAGCCACTCCATTGTTTACAGAACTCTTGCGTCCTTTGAAAAGTACGGTTTTTTAAAGCAAGATCCTGTTTCTAAAAAGTATGAACTTGGTTTTCGATTTTTAGAATATGGGCAAATGGTCAAGGAAAAAATGCGTCTTTCTGAAATCGTTTATCCGATTATGAAAAGACTGGCTAAAAAGGCCGAGGAATCCGTTTTCCTCACTTGGCTTGATAAATTCGACGGAGTTACTGTTGAAATTGCGGAAAGTGACCATCCAATCAAATACGACGTTTCGTTGGGGACAAGAACACCGCTTTATGTTGGGGCCTCTTGCAAGGTCATCATGGCTTATCTGCCAAAAGAAAAGCAGCAAGATATTATCACTCAAGGATTGAAAGCATTTACAAGAAAAACCATTTTAGACGAAGATACATTATTGCAGGATTTAGCTGAAATTAAGAACAAAGGCTGGTGCTATTCAGCTGGAGAATTTTCTGAAGGCGTATTCGGCTTGGGAGTTCCCTTGTTTAACACCGAAAATGAGGTTATTGCTTCATTAACCATTTGCGGTCCCGAATATCGGGTTGAGGAAATGAACATGGAAGAGGCGTTAATTCAGCTGAAAAAAGAAGCGTCTGAGATACAAGGCTATCTTAATCATTTCAGCGGCAATTATAAGTGAATATAATGAACATTACATCAAAAGGAGGAGGACATGAGTGAAAGATAACAGGATGATAGAAAGGGAGCACCCATCAGCCTTTGAACCTATGGTCCTATTAGTGACGGTTGCCACAGCAGTAGTTGGAGCTATCATCGGGGTTCAGTTAATTACTTCTTTAGGAATTTCCGCAAATACTTCAATTATTGGAGCCATTTTTGCGATGCTGATTGCCAGAATCCCTGTTCAAGCGTTAATTAAGTTTAAATCTGTTCATAGGCAGAACCTGGTACAGTCCTCTATTTCAGCAGCGACTTTCGGAGCAGCGAGCAGCTTGCTTCTGCCAATTGGAATTCCTTATGTTTTGGGATTGAAAGAATTGGTGATCCCTCTCTTTATAGGTGTTACACTTGCCATGTTTTTAGATGCGCTTTTACTTTATAAATTCTTTGATTCAAAAGTTTTCCCTGCCAGGGAGGCATGGCCTCCAGGGATCGCTACAGCCGAATCCATTAAGGCTGGTGATGAAGGAGGAAAAAGAGCAAAGCTATTAACTATCGGAATCGGAATAGGGATTGTAGGGTCTATTCTTAAGGTTCCAATGTCAGCGTTCGGTGTCGCTTTTATCGGTAATATATGGGCCCTGACCATGTTTGGAATTGGTTTATTACTGAAAGGTTATTCAGTACCCCTTTTTGGCTTTGATATAAGCGAGCATTATATACCTCATGGCTTCATGATTGGTGCAGGTGTTATTGCTTTGTTCCAGGTAGTTTTCTTAATTTTTAAAAAGAAAAAAGTAAACAATGTGGACCAAACAAAGGATGAGGAGGCTGCCGCTGCAATAGAAGATGGTCCATTTACAAGATCAGAGAAGGATATTGGACAAGGCTTTGGTTACGGTTTTATCGCCTACATTGCCATTGCATTGCTCTTAGCTTTTATGGGCGGGGTTATGACAGACATGTCTCCAGGCATGATTATAGGCTTTCTGCTATTTGCAGCTATTGCCGCATTTGCGCACGAATTAATTGTCGGAATTGCAGCTATGCATGCCGGCTGGTTCCCGGCATTCGCGGTTGCATTAATAACGCTTATTATTGGTATTTTAATCGGATTTCCTGCCCCGGCCCTTGCACTTCTTGTCGGCTTCAGTGCATCTACCGGTGTGGCCTTTGCGGATATGGGTTATGATTTAAAAACAGGCTACATGCTCCGCGGAAACGGCAGCAATCCCGACTTTGAACGAAAAGGCAAACGCCAGCAGCTTTTTGCTGGAATGATTGGATTTTCTGTAGCTGCAATCGTTGTATTGTTAACTTATGAAAGCTTCTTCTCGCGTGGAGCCATACCTCCGGTTAACCACGTATATGCCGCAACCATCGAATCAGGTGTTTCCCCTGCCATTGCAAAGCAATTATTTATCTGGGCAATCCCAGGTGCTTTGATTCAATTGATTGGCGGTTCTAAAAGACAAATGGGTGTATTATTCGCAACAGGATTATTATTGACCAATCCTATCGCAGGCTGGGCAGTGTTAGCCGGTATTCTTATTAGATTCTCAGTATTAAAGTGGAAAGGTAAAGAAGTAGAAACACCAATGACGATTTTAGCTGCAGGTTTTATTGCTGGTGATGCGTTATATAGTTTCTTTACTTCTATCTTTAAGATTGGTAAATAATGTAGAGTTGATACTGTTAGGAGATTGCTTATGTTAAATACCAGGGTAGACAAGCTCTTGTCTCTTATGAATGATCATCAATTGGATGCAGTCATTTTTGTACCATCAGAAAATATGTATTATTTTACAGGTATTCCTCTTCATGCCAGTGAAAGGCTGACCCTGGCACTTGTAACAAAGGGCGGGGAAAGGATTTTGCTCGTACCTGCCGTTGAATTAAACAAAGTGAAAGAGGAAACAGGTGAAACCGTTTTTTTTTACTCGGATGAAGAGGGGCCGAATGCGGCCCTTCAACAACTGAAAGATAAGATCGGACACTTAAAAAAGGTTGGCTATGTTTATGCTGAAACACGAGTTAGTGAAGAAAAATATATAGAAAAATTGGACTTCGAATGCAGCGTAGATATAGGAAAGCTGGTTCCAAGCATACGCATGTTTAAGGAAGCAGAAGAAATTGATAACATGCGGGGGGCTGTCAAAATTGTAGAAGAAAGCTTGTCGGCTACACTTCCTTATATTGAACCAGGTGTGAGTGAACTTTCGATAGCAGCGCGGCTGGAATTTGAAATGCGCAGCCGAGGCTCTGAGGGAACACCATTTAAAACAATTGTTGCCTCTGGCTATCGAGGGGCGCTTCCGCATGGCAGGGCCTCTAATAAAACCATTGAAAAAGGCGATCTGGTCGTACTTGACTACGGTGCTATCTATAATGGCTATGTTGCCGATATCACAAGAACCGTTGCAGTTGGATCTGTCACAAACGAAACGAAGAAGGTATATGAAATTGTAAAAAAAGCAAATGAATCAGCGATTAACCGGATTAAACCGGGAGTGAAAATTCATGACCTTGATGAAGAAGCAAGGGATATCATTCGACAAGCCGGCTACGGTGATTATTTTACACATCGGCTTGGTCATGGAATTGGCCTAAATGGACACGAAGAACCGTTTATTATGCAAAATAATGAAATGGTCTTGCAGCAAGGCATGGCCTTTACTATCGAGCCCGGCATTTATCTAAAAGACAAATTTGGTGTCCGAATTGAGGATAATTTGATTGTTACCGACAATGGAAGCAGGAATTTAATGACGTTTACAAAAGATTTAATTGTATTGTAACAAAAGGAGCAGCGGCATTTTCGCCGCTGTTTTTTTAAAAAATAAAGCACTTCTGTAATCAAATTTGTGAAATTACAAATGTGCCAAGGTTTCAATTTATAGAAATCCATCGCAAGGCCACAAGCAATCATTCTTTATTCCATTAAGGGTCGATGGAGTAACAAAAAAGCCAAATTTCTCAGGGGTAAAATTGAGAAATTTGGCTTTTTATTGGTATTTCCTAGCGTGTAAATATGGGTTTAGCTAATGGCACCCCTAAATGATCAAATACATAATTTAATAACAATTTGTAAAGTTACCTTTACGTAAAGGAAACTTTACAATATAATGATGGTATAGAGGTGATTGTGGTTGAGAAACAACGTACCTGAGTACAGAAAAAAATATGGCTACTCGCAAGACAGGTTAGCAGAAAAATTAAAAGTTTCTAGACAAACCATTATTTCAATTGAAAAGGGAAAATATAACCCCTCGCTGCCTTTGGCCATGAAAATGGCGGAATTATTTGAAACAAATGTAGAAAGCCTATTTTTTTTGGAGGAAGAAGATTATAAGTGAGGGATTGTTTAAAGATGGGAGGAATGTAAAGTGGATTATTCAAGAATATCCTTTTTCGTATTAGGTATCTTTTTTTCGGTTATGGGTGGGTTTATGATATGTGCTAGTTTTATGACAAACTCTGTCCCTTCATCCATGGTTTATATTCAATTGGCTATGGCGATCATGAGTTTTTGTTTAAGCTATTTGTACCCGCAGTTTAGACAGAAAGATGAACGTATGAAGCTCATTAGGCAAAAGGGGATGCTTGCTTCTTTTGTTGCCTTGATGATCTATTTATTTGTCTTTAATATTGGTTTGCAATTTGACTTCTTCATTTTAACTGCAAATGAACTCATTCATATTTTGACGGCATTAATAATAAGCACTGTATTTATTTCTCTTGTTGTTTATTCTAAAATTTATTGATTTAAACGTTCGGGAAATTGATTAAAAGGAATGAGGATTAATGGAAAAATATTTTATGTTGACAGTTATTATTGTTGGTTTCTTGGTGTCAATTACTATTGCTCGCAAAGAAAAGGATGAAAATAGCTCCTTAACAAAAAAGGGGTTTATGAAACTAATGGGGCTTTTTGCAATCATATTTATACTGGCAGTTATTTTTGTAGCTATTAATTATCGGCAATAAAGGGATACCCTTTTTAAGGCATCTCCTTGGAATCGGTTTGGTTAACCTTTACTTTCCACAAAAAAGAGGTGCCATTCCTATTTGTCGAACGAAGACAAAACATATTTGCAACACTCAAGTTGTTTACTGGAAGCAAATCAAAAAAAGAGCTTCAGCCCTTGCAGGAAAAAGGGATGTTTTCCTCGCAAGTAAAGTATAACTTGAAAAGAAAATTTTCTTCAAAAGAAGTTTTTCTGTGTCCAGCTCTGACGGACAGGCACGATTGTTCGACAAAATTCGGGGAGTGACACCTGCTTAAAATTCTATTTTTGTACCTGCTATTAAATCACCTAAATGACGTTTATCTTTTCTAAACAATCCCATAAACAATAATACTAACCCAAGGAAGGTTCCACTATTTGCGATAATGATTGCTGTCTTATCAAAATCATTATATATTCCATGGATAACACCCACATGTCCCAATTGCCCCGGTAAAAACTTTATTATATTTCTTAATAAACTTGAGCTAAATCTTCGGTTTGCGTAAGTCAGCTTCAATCCAGCTACCCTTTTCCCAATAGACCCATTTTTAAAATAATCCAAGTAAGAAAAAATCAGGATAATTGGTATCACAGATGTAAAAGCTGCAATTAGCTGCGCTTGTGTTTCGGTATATTCTGGGATCCTCTTAAAAATTAAAAAGATGATCCCCAGGTTGGCAATTAATAACAGAATCAAATACACAACGATGATTAAATAGTCAACAAGTAATTCTATTAATCTACTTTTAATTGGGATATTGTTCATCTAGCACCTCTGTAGTTCATAAAATAATCACGCCCAATTGCGGAAGAACGCTTATTCATATAATTTTGAGCCAGACATCCTTTTATTCAATATGAACAAGTATGCAATTAGAATTACATTAACAACGAAGACGATAATACTGCCTTCAATTTTATAGCTGCCACCTGATACTAATGGATTTCCTTGAAACGTACTGTTTAAGAGATTGGGATAATCGTTTGCCACAGATACACCGCCAAGTATAATCGCTCCTATTGTATTCCAAATGAAATGAACAACGATTGGTGCTACTATTGTATCTGTATATTCTAATAGTAATGTTACAAAAATGCTCATTGAGATAACATTAAGCACTGGGATAATACCTGCTTCAAATGCACCACCATGCATCGCAGTGAACAAAATAGTCGTTAAAATAGTCGCTGCAATTACATTATATTTATGCTTCCATAATTGATATAAATAACCTCTCACCAACAATTCCTGCATTGCAACATTCAATCGTGATGCCAAAATCCAAACCCATATGTAATCAATGTTGTTTTGACCTTCTATATTCATTGTTTTTGTAAGTAAAAGGACAGCTGCCACACTACCCAACCATAAGACACCTATCACAATACCTATTACGAGATTTTTAAAAAATCTTGAAGCTACGGGAATCTTAATTTTACCCCGTTCTATTACTGAAACAAAAATAACAGATAATAAAACTACTAAAGCAAGAGGTGTAAATTCCCACCATAATCGAGGTATGCCTGATGATTTGTTTGTATATCAGGCGTTAAAGAAATGAACATTGCCCATCCAATAAAAAAGATAACTGTTTTTGAAATTGTACTTATTAACCTTTTCATTCTTGATTCCTTTCAACCTTAGTAGCCGTCCACAGTTGGCATTCTGAATCCTCCGTTTCTTGATCAATCCATCGAACAGGGACGCATCCAAATAATTTGCCCATTGATTGAACCAGTATAGACTATTTAAATGTACTCCTGGTTTTTTTAATAAAATTGGTTGTTGCACCTTTGCAGCCAGCGCTTGAATTCGGCAGGTGTGCGCACATGATCGTCTAATACTGCAGTATAGATATCGAAGCTTTTTACTTGCTTTCCATATTCGGCTCGTGCGGCCCAAACGGTTTTAATGCTTAAAATAGAGACAATCGCTTCCGGAGTAAGACGATTAGGCATCGTGCGAATATGCTGCAGATCGGGCTGCTTATCAGGCTCGTCTACAAACCAAATATCCAGTTCCCATTTGTTTCCGCTGTTAGACTCGTACGTCATACCGAGAAAATAACCGTCGGGATAGGCCGGATCGGTGTTCCACTTGCCCGTATCGTTGATGAATTTCAAATCCCGGACTTGAGGATTTGACAGGAGTTGCGAAGCAATTTGTGAAATGGCAGCGATGTTCAACTTGGAACAAACGACTGTCATATCGAGGTCTCTCCAAACCATTAAACCAAGCGCCGCACTCCCTACTTTTACCGGTGTACCGGCTGCCGCCAGCAATTCGTTAAGGTGCATTTCCTCGGCAATCGCATCTGCTTCAGCTTGCAGCTGCAGCTGGCGGGCAAGCAAATCCTCCTGTTGTAACATTTTCCGCTCCTCCTAAGCAGCAAAAAGTATTTTTGTACGAATTTCACAAAAAAGGGGATCCGTTTTAGCTTTCGTCCTGCTCCTGAGGCTTCCCCCGTCCACCTACCCCATAGAAGAACAACTCCATCAATTGATCCATACTCCAGGTTGTCCGTTCTTGATTCGTTGCCTCCCAATACCGGTACAGTTCATTCTGGAATATCGTGAAATAACGCATCATCATCTCTTCAGTTTGCTCCTTCCGAATATACCCCTCTTGCTTTCCAAGCGCAACAAACTTTTTAAAAAAGGGGACGATCTTCTGCTCGCTATAACTGTCCACCATCTGCATCAACCCGCTCACCTCGGAGGATGGAACTTTCGGAAACTCGTTCCCTAAAATTTTCAGGTTTTTAGCCTCCAACAGCATGATTTCTTTCGTCTTCTCGGGAAAAGATAACTCGGAATCCAGAATGTTCTCATACTGTGCCAGCTGCTTGTCCATCCAATTGATCAGGGAATCGGTATAGAGCTGTTCTTTCGTACCGAAGTAATTATAGATGGTTGCAGGGGAAACCTTCGCTTTATCCGCAATCTCGTTCACGCTGACCTTCTGAAAGCCGTATTTGAAAAATAACTCAATCGCTGCAGCGAATATTTGCTCCATTTTTTTCTGTTTCCGTCGTTCGTAGCCGTTCATCCACTTTCACCTCATATGTAGTGTAACCAAAGTTTTAGACTGGTTCAATATAAATATTACAAAACATATTGAACAATCGGATTTGTACAGATATAATGGTTTTAGAGTTTAATACTATACAAAGTACATAACTTTGATGAGAAGAGGTGACGAAATGAGACAACTTCGAATTCCTTCTTTTTTGCACGATGTATTTGGTGAAACACAGTCTGTTGCATCCATTCTGACGATACTGCTTTTTGGCGGAATACTAACAGCTGCGTTATATGACAGATTCCCGGAATTGACCGGCCATTTGCCGGCCTGGCGCAGCGGCCTGGCATTATTATTGATATTCGATGTTTTTGCCGGCTGCATAGCGAATTTTACGGCTTCAACCAGCAACTTTTATGCGGCGCGCAAAACAAATCGGATCGTATTCATTGCGATCCATGTCCATATCGTCCTTATTGCCCTTCTGCTCAATACCGATATCGGGTATTCACTGGGGATATGGGCTTATACGATTTTCGGAGCATTTATCGTAAACGCCCATATCGGTAAGCATTCGCAATTATTCCTAGCAGGCTTGCTTTTGTCTGCTGGTTTGGGCTGCATGCCCATGCTGCCGGGAATAACGCCTTATATGCTGATCATTGGCGAACTGTTTTTGGTAAAAGTATTGTTTGGCTTCGCCGTCGATCATTATGGAAAAACAAAACATAACACCGGTGAAGGAGCATGAAAACTACGCTTGGAATGATCAAACGAAAAACAGGCTCCTGCTGCAACAGGCGGTGAAGGAGCGTGAAAGGCTACGCTTGGAATCATCAAGCTGGGCAAGGCTGTATTACCCAATTTTTTTCACTAATATGGATAAAAGCAAGATAAATGAAAAAGAAATTGGTTTATTTTCTATATCCAATACGATGAAATTGCGTCTTTCTTTTAAAATTCTAATGATTCGTCACCGAGGTCTTTAACGGCCTATTTTTTTTGTTCTATTTTTTATTTCCACTTTATGATCAGTAACCTTAGTTAATGTTTTCATTTTTATGGAAAGTCTCAAACATGCTGCCTTTTTTTATCTTTTTTTTAGAATCATTTTCTCTACCCTGAAAATATAACTAACGAACTGCTAAAAAAAGCAATACTAAGCTAACCGGCTATACCCTAATTTCCAGAA